>JANQRM010000032.1 GCA_028284565.1 Anaerolineae bacterium
GGGGCATTAAGCGAGCAAGCACCCCAACCGAGTAAGACTACTGCTGTTCCTGATGATGTTCCGCCATGGCTGTCCGATTCAGAAGAATTACAACCCGAAGAACCACAAGCAGAATCTGTTCCAGCATGGTTGGAAGATGATGAAGGGGATGATTTCGATTTTGGTCAACCAGAGCTAGATGAACTTGAAGCTCCGGAACTCCCGCCGTGGCTGGCTGATGATGAATCTTATCAAGAGACCTTGCGCGCACCACAAGGCGAAAGCCCACTTCCACCACCCAGGTTGGATACCCAAGGCGTTCCCATTCCAGATGAAGCAAATATCCAAGCGGCGATTGCTCAAGCGCAAGCCACAATTGCCGAGTATTTGGAAGCGACGCAAATCCAGAGTGATATGGAATGGATGAAGAAAGAAAAACGGCGCGCCGGAGAAAGTGCAATCTGGCGATGGCGAGCGCAGGTAGCGACTATGATTCTCATTCCTCTAATCCTCATTGGGGGAGGCGTTTGGCTGTTTATTACCACCAATCCCGAAGCGCAAAAGCTCGTCTTTGCACCGACAGCTAGTCCGACGATTACGCCATCTGTAACAGCGACAAACACACCGGGGATCACGCCAACTGCTTCTTCCACGCCTGACCCGACATTCACTCCAACTCCGACATTTGACCTTTTTAATCAACCGGGTGATCCTCGTATCCAACCCCGTCCGACGCAACCCTATTCACCTGTCACTGCCTTTTTGCCTGAAGGTATCCTTGAAGCGCGTGACCTCATTGAAGTAGGCGAGTTGCAAGCAGCCTTTGCCATTTTGCAGAATGAGCGTGATGTGGCTGAACCGGGCGACCCCTATCCGTATTATCTGATGTCGAAAATTGACTTGCAACGGGATGACCCCGAAAGTGCCTTGCTTAAGTTGCAAGAGGGTTTTGAAGCAAGCGATGGCAGTCCGCGTCGAAATGCGTGGATACCGCTTTATGAATTGGGCTTTGGTGAAGTGGCTATGTATCAAGCTGAGCAAGCACTGGCACGGGGGGATAATCGGGGTGCGAATGACTTTTTGGAGGAAGCTCAAGACCATTTTGATAATGCAATTGCAGGTGATAACAGCTTGATTGATGCCTATATCTCACTGGCAGACCGCCATCTCATCAGTGGCGACTATGATGAGGCATTGACGGTGTTGAATATCCCCATACAGGGTGAATTTGCCGAAACCTATTATACGGATGAGCGTCTACGGGCGAAACGTGCCGAAGTCTTTTTGGCGCAGGGTGAATATGACCTTGCGCTCCAAGAAGCGAATGAATTGGTTTATTTCCATCCTTATTCTGAAGCGGGGTATCGTATCCAAGTCGAAACAGCTCTTACGCAAAATCGTCCCGGCTTAGCGAATCTCTATTTAGAGGGGTATCAATTGTTCTATCCGGGCAGTGTCTATGCTTTCCGTTTGCAGGGCGAAGCTTATGAACAAGAGGGGAAATCTCAATTGGCATTGAATGCCTATGACCGTGCATTATTGGGCGATGAAGAAGACCCGGCTTATTTGGGTGCCTTGCGGGCGCGGGGTGAACTCTATTTCAATTTGCGTCGCTATGATTTGGCGCGAGAAGATTTTACGAATTACTTGGCAGAGGATGATGATCCCGAAGTGCGGGCATTAAGGATGCAAGCCGCGTATTTGGGTGGGAATTATGCTATTGCTCAACGAGACACAGATGAATTAATGGACAGTGGGGTGCTATCGGATTCGGCATTACTCTTGCTCCAAGCACAAATTTTGATTGACCAAGCTGATGCTGGTGACGAAGAGGATTATCAACAATCTCTGAATTTGCTCAGTCAAGCGATAGGTGCTGGACTCGAAATGAGCTTACGACCTGTAGCAAATGATTATCTCGCACAAGCACACTTCCAACTTGGCAACTTTGACCAAGCGTTGAATGCCATCAATCAATCGCTCAATATTGAAGAGACAGGCAGTCGCCATTACCTGCGTGGTTTAATTTTGGAAGCGCAAGAGGATTTTGTGGGTGCGCGGGAAGATTATGAATGGGTGTTGACGTGGAGTAGTGTCTATCCCTATACGTTCCGTGCTGATGCAGAAGAACGCTACGAAGAGTTGTCAGAGCGTATCGCCGACTCAGCAGAGGAAGATAGTACCTAGTATTAACGGTCTTCGACACGATAGACAAATTTGAGTCCTGACCAAATCGCATCGACGGCGGCGACTTTGACATCGACTAAGCCATAAGACAAGCCAATCTCGCGGACGATGTTCTCATTAATATCCGTTGGGATTTTGGAGGCTTTCTTCAGCCATGAA
>JANQRM010000058.1 GCA_028284565.1 Anaerolineae bacterium
CACTCTCGGCACTCTCGTTCCATCGGGTAATACAGAAGCCCTCGCCAATGCCATTATGCAAACCCTCGCTAATCCGCCAGATGTCACCCAAGCGCAACAAGCCATGCTTAATCGCTATGGGATAGATCGTCTTGTTGATGACTTAGATGGTTTATATCGTGGCTTGCTCAAGAAGAAAGGCAGGCTGTAAACACCGGACTTAAACGTTTTTATCTAAACAAACTTTTCACTCTAATACCCATAGTTTTGTACCTATTCTCGCCTAAATCACGCGATTCAAGCGAGACTATGCCCCCTTTCTAACGACTTCGTAACCCGATGCGTATTGTGCAACAGCAAAGTTTGATTACAATATGTAACAGGGGTAGAGGCGACTTGACAACCAC
Organism: Anaerolineae bacterium; assembly: GCA_028284565.1. The sequence goes on from JANQRM010000058.1 coordinate 387, forward strand.
AACAGGCGAGAAGGTCGAGATGACAAGTAGAGAAGAGACAAAAACTGCAAAAGCAATGATGCGTCGCATCCACGAACACATCCAACACGCACATCATCAATTGGGAACAGAAGTGCAATCGGTCAGTTTTACTGAAGTGATGTACCATCCCACGAGCGACCATCCTAGCTTGAATTATGTCACGCCTCGTCGCAATATGGCATGGATTTCCGGTCAACATATCCAGCAAGGCATTGATGTTTTACAAGAATTTGACCAAAATGCGCGCGTCTACTTCATCGAAGACTTGTATCCTCCTATGTTTGGTGACCAACTTGCCCAACTCCCCCTGATGGAACAGTGGAAAATTCCCGTCATGATTCGGGAACTCAATGCTGAAACAGTTGCCCCGCGCTATCACAATCAAGGTGTCTATCAGCAGGGGACACATGATGATGTAACGCTCTGGTGGGAAACATGGGCGCAACTTTATGGGCGTGATTATCCCAAAACCATGATTGAAGAAGATTTGACTGCATTAAAAGAACATCGGCTTTTAAATCTGATTCAAGAGCGAGAGGATAAAATTGTGGGGGTTGCCCGCTTGACCCTCTATGAAAAAAGCGCACACCTCGTCGACTGGAAATTGCATGATGATGCTACAGACTTGCTCCACAATTTGTTGACCCAATGCTTGTCAATTGCTCATGAACACGCCTGTGATTGCTTCTTTGCGTTGGTGAATCATGAGCAAACCCGCACGATTCTTGATAGCTTAGATTTCACGACTCTCAGCCATGTGGTATGCTATGCAGAAACCGAGCCTACCCTGAATGAGACTGTTGATGAGTCGCTGGTTCAGCCTTTATTTGCCTAAGCACGATTCCCTCGCGGATACCATTCAATCCTTTCTACAACAAGCAGGTTATACGCTGTATAACCCCTTTGGTTTGCTCCCCGGCAAAGCCTATTCACAGACGATACGTTGCTTCCTCGCACCCGATACTACACTCTTCCAGCGGATCTTGATCGATACGACAGAAGATGTCGATGTCATGAAGTTGGCACAAGTTCTTGCTGATACGACGGGTTGTCTGATCGGGTCGTTGGAGCAAGACAAGGGACAGATTCAAGTAATTGCAGACTCCGGTTGGCAATCCCTTAGCCCTTATCTAATAGAAGGCAATACTGTCGAAAGTATTCAACAAGCCCTCGCTCGTGAATACACAGCAACGGACGAAGATACTGCGTCCATCGGAGGTGTGACACTGGATTCTCTTCCTGAAGAATATCAGTCGATGGCAGGCGGAATAAAGCTAAAAAACGCGGAGAAGATGTTCGGGAAAATATCAGGGAAATTGCTCTCCTCCTCTGATGCCAAATCAGCACAAGCATTTCTACTGACTCAACCCCGCTGGAACAGTGCCGATGGACAAAAAGTGCGCGCCGTCATGAGATGCTTCTATGCAGATGAGTCGTGGCGACAACCTGATTTCGTGACTCTTCGCGATGCTTATCAATTGCACAAGCGACGACAACGTAAACCAGATGCCCGTCTCTATCCCGGCGATGCAGAGGCAATGTCCGCTGTTCCCAACGCGCTCGAATACTCACCCATCTATGCAGGCAAAGGTGCATAATGGCTGTCGAAGACCGTGTCCGTTGGGATCAATATTATCGGCAAATCAGCGACCAGTCCTATCCTGCGCCCGACCCACTCTTGCTCCAATTCACCCCACCCCCTGCTGAAGATGCGCTTGATGCACCCCGCGCGTTAGATTTTGCTTGTGGCTTGGCACAAAATGGCTTATGGCTCGCCGAGCAGGGTTATTCTGCCGACGCCATCGACATTAGTCGAATAGCATTAAATCGAGTGCGCTCGGAAATGGCAATCCGAAACCTCCGCAATGTGAATCTACTCCAAGCGGATGTCGACACTGTCGAGTTGGATACAGACAAATACGACTTGATTACGGTTGCGCGTTATCTGAAACGGGAGAGTTTTGAATCACTCAAATCAGCGACCCAATCCGGCGGACGCATTCTCTACGAGACTTTTAATTTGCGCTATTTAGACTTCGTGCCAGACTTTAACCGCGCGTATCTGTTGGAGATTGACGAACTACCCAGCTACTTTACCGATTGGGAGATTCTACACCATGATGAAGAGGGACATATCTCCCGTTTAGTCGCCATACGCCCCACTGACGGATAGGCTGGGTATCGGTTCTGGTTTGTCCTGAATAGGTAAGATCAGTTTAAAGCGACTGCCTTGCCCAACGGTACTCTCCACTGTAATCGTTCCATTGTTGAGTTCCATAATCCGTTTAGCAATCGGTAGCCCTAAGCCAAAACCACGGGTTGAATGGGCATCATCCACCCGATAAAAGCGATTGAATATCTTGATTCTATCATCCTCACTGATGCCGATGCCGGTATCTTCGACCTCTATCACGAGAGAGTTGTCCTCTTGGTAGGTACGGATGACAATCGTATCGTCGGGTTCAGTATAGCGCACTGCATTATCCACCACCTTAGTCAATGCTTGGCACACCTCAACCATCCCTGCATAGGTCTTGGGGAGTGTTTTATCTAAGTCATAAGTTAATTGACGTGGATTATCTCTCAGCAAATCTTGAATCAATCCCTCAACTTGTCGAACCACCGAATTGATGTGTAACGATGTAAAAGTCAGGTTGGGTTGGCTGTCGAGACGTGACATATCAATCAAGGCTTCCACCAATTCCGACAGACTATCTGCCTGTTTCTTAATTTGCGTGAGATGACTGCTCGCACGGTCAGGGTCTTTGGTCTTTTCGAGCAAATAGGTGCTGGTATTGATAATCGACAAGGGAGTCTTAAACTCATGCGAGGCATCCCGCACGAAGTTAGCTAGAATCCGCCCCCGTTCCCGTTCTGCCAGTAAAGCAAGTGAGTCCTGCTCCGCCCGTTTCTGATCAGAGACATCTTGTGCCACACCAGCCACTCGATAAATCTTGCCAGCGGGGTCTTCAATCGGGAAGGTTCGCGCCCGTAACCAGCGGATATCACCACCAGCATGCAACACGCGAAATTCGATATCGATCGGCTTGGTTGTATAATCGTCAACAAAGCGTGCAAGGACGACTTGCCGATCCTCTGGATGAATGATTTCTCTCAGGGTCTCGAAATCACCCTCATCACCATAAAAACCCTCAGCAGAAATCCCTAACACATCTTCAAAAGCTGGACTAACATAGATGACTTTGGTGGACTCAATGTCTTGAATCCAGAAAATCTCAGGGATATGGGAGGCAAGTTGAGTGAATTTCTCTTCACTATCGCGCAAGCCAGAAATAATTTGCTGACGTTGAATCGCCGAACCAAGCGTACTCGCAATCGTCTGTAAAACATCCAATTCAGTTTGAGACCATTCCCGACGGTCATAGCAATTATCAAAGCCAATAAAGCCCCACCATTCACCCCCTACAAAAACAGGCACAATCGCAATCGATTCAATATCTTGGTCTAGGAGAATGGCTTGCTCCTCTTGCTGGAAATCACGGACATGCCCATAAACCGGGAGACCACGCCCCAATTGGGGAACCCAACGTTCTAAGCCATTCGCGACATAATCAAACTGTTGCAATTGCGGATTATCAATTTCTGAAGTGATGCCGTCTGGAACCCACTCATATCGTTGTGTCGTGCGAAGTCCGTCATCGGTAATATCATTTTCAAAGACATACACACGACTGACACTCGTGGCATTGCCCAACAATTCAAGCACATCCATAATCGCGTCATGCCAATTGCCGGATTGCAAGAATTGTTCGGCGGCAATACTTGCGGCAGAGAGGATTAAATCCCGCCGTTGGAGTTCCTCTTGCACTTGTTTACGGTCAGTAATATCGCGTGCGATACCCACTAAACCCGTAATCGTATCATCGTCCCGACGCAGAGGCACTTTACTCGTTAGGTGCCATGCCGAAACACCATTGGAATAGGTAATCGGCTCTTCCTGCTCCACTTTATTCGTCTTGCCCGACAAAATTTTGGCATCATCTTCCCCATAGAGGTCAGCGTATTCAGGAAAAAGATCGGCATCCGTTTTACCCACCAAATCCTCAACATCCGGCAAACCTGCGATAAAAGCGGTGTGCTTATTCCCCAGCACATAGCGACTTTCTGTATCCTTGATAAAAATCGCATCGGGGATAGTATCAATCAAGGTCCGTAGGATATTGCGTTCTTTTTGGAGTTGTTGTTCGGCATGTTTGTGTTCGGTGATGTCATCCACACTCAAGCAGACACCAATCACATAGCGGTCACTCGTCGTCACTGGGTTATAACGAAATTGCAGATAATAATCGGTTCCGTCGACTTGGATATGCCGTTCATCAATGAAATCTTGTCCATTTAAGGCGCGTTGGAAGTGATTACTCAGTGTGTACTTGTTCGTCTCGAAGCCGAAATCGTAAATCGAATCACCCTCGTTTAACGTCCTGCCCCAGATACGCTCTGTCAGCTGATTGACCGCTTGGTTGATCGAGATAATGTTCCCGGCTTCATCCAACAAGAGTAAGCCAAGCGAGACGTTATCAAACACCGAGCGCAGATTGGCTTCCGACTTTTTCAGCGCATCTTCGGTTTGTTTGCGTTGCGTGATGTCATACACAATCCGAAATTCTAGCGTCCGCCCTTCAAAATGGATGAGATTCGGATACACCTCAACCTCACGGATTTCACCGGATGATAAGCGATGGGGGAAGCGATAATAGGGACGATCTTCTATGCGGGCTTGACGGATTTCCTGCTCAATATCATCAGGGAACAGGGCATTAATATCAGCAGTCCGCAGGCTACGGAAGGTCTCTCGATCATAACCATAAAATTGGCAGGCGGCGGGGTTCGCATCAATCACATACTCGGATTCTGGATCAATTAGCAGGGCAATTTCTTGATTTTTCTCAAATATTTGTTGATAAAGCTGTTCAATGCGCTGGGTCTGTTGTGACGTAAAATGCTCGTGCAGAGATTTACTCACCCCCTGCGCCATGAGTTCAATGAACGTGACTTCAAAATCCGTAAATGGGCGAGCATGGACTATCGGCGCATAAAAGCTAATCGTGCCATAAATCTCCCCATCCACCTGAATCGGCGTGGCGATATAGGCTTCGACTCCATTACCATTCAAGGTGGGATGGTCGCGTACTAATGAAGTCTCGCTCAGATGGTCATAGGCTAATGTCTTATTCTGTTGGACAACAGCTTGACAAACCGTATCATCCAGCGGAAGCACATCCCCTACACCATGCTTGGAGTTAGAGGATTCGATTGCCAAAATAGTGTACGATTGTTCATCGACATAGCTAATACAACCGTTTGGGAGCGAAAACACTTCACAGCCAAGTTTGAGATACGCCGTATACAATTCAGAGATATGCTCATAGGGCTGTGTGGCGATCCGATGCAATTCCTGTAACGAATGTGTCAACTGATTGAAACGCTGTTGTTGCTTCTCTAAAGCAATTTCAATCGCAACACTCGCGTGGTGATCCTTGCTATTTTGTCGGATAACTTCACGGAGTTCGCGGGTAATATCTGGCATGACCCAACCGATTAATTAATCTTCAGATTAGTGTTCTATTGCAATAAAACTTGGACGGATGATTGTCGTTTTCTCAACCTATTACTAATCTCTGAGGATAGCACAATTCCTATCCTTCAAGCAAATTCCGTTATATAAAAGCAACTAGAATACAGGCTGTGTCCAACAATCCCGACCTATCTTCTCTAAAGTGTAGTATACTATTGCTAGAAAAAGCATAGAGTTTTTGAAGAACCTTATGAATCAACCACCAACCACCCTCCCAGAAGGCATCCATCCGCAAAAGAACAAGAATCAGCCGTCGCCGAGCAATGTCTATCGCGGTGTGATTTCAGGTATCTTGGTCGCGCTTGTGCTAATTGTCTCTGTGATTGCGCTGTTCTTTGTATTCGCGCCAGACATAGTCAAT
>JANQRM010000082.1 GCA_028284565.1 Anaerolineae bacterium
AACACTCGCTCGTCAAATCGCGGTTGCCATCCAAAATGCCTATGCCTATTCACAAGTAGAATTGGTCAGCCAAGAGATTGCCCAACGCGCCAACGAACTTGCCACAGTTGCGTATGTCAGCTCGACATCTGCGACCACACTGGAGTTAGAAACACTCCTTCAAACTGTGGTTGACCTCACTCGTGACAACTTCGGCTTATACCATGTCCATATCTATTTGGTAGATGCTGTCAAACAAAATCTAGTATTGGCGGCTGGTTCAGGCGAAATCGGCGAGCAGATGAAAGACATTGGACATCAAATCTCGATGAATCATCATAGCAGCGTGATCGCGCGCGCCGCTACTAGCCGAGACAATGTGATTGTGAATGATGTTACTGCTACACCGCATTTTATACCCAATCCCCTACTCCCGGAAACCAAAGCCGAACTCGCTATGCCGATGATTGTGGGAGATGAGCTCATTGGTGTGCTGGATATTCAATCCTCTGAAAAAGACATCTTTATTGACGAAGTGGTACAAATTCAAACCATTCTAGCTGACCAAGTTGCTGTTGCAATCCGAAATGCCCAAGCCTATACACAAGAACGCGAAACTGTTGAAGAGTTGCGCGAACTGGATCGTCTCAAACAACAATTCCTTGCTAATATGAGCCATGAACTGCGGACACCACTCAACTCGATTATTGGGTACTCCGAGGTATTACTGGATGGTATTGACGGCGAATTGCCTGAAGATGCCATCGAAGATGTGGAAGCGATTCATGTTAGTGGTAAACATCTTCTGGACTTGATTAATGAAATTCTCGACCTCGCGAAGATTGATTCCGGTCAGATGAGGCTCGATTTGCAACCCATCGGACTTTCTGACGTGGTGCAAGAGATTGCGAAATCAGCGGAGGTACTCGTCAAAGAAAAAGGAGTTTCGCTTGATGTTCAAGCCGAAGAACCTAATATTCGTGTGGTAGCAGATCGTTTGCGGATGCGTCAGGTCATTTGGAACTTGGTCAGTAATGCTGTGAAGTTCACGGACGATGGGCAAGTCACGATTCGCTACGGACTAGAAAGTCCTTCACTTGCAAGTATTGAAGTCAAAGACACAGGCATTGGCATGTCAGAGTCAGACCTTGCCGTGATTTTTGAACGCTTCCGTCAAGTAGATGGCTCATCGACTCGACGATCTGGCGGGACAGGTTTGGGACTCACCATTACTAAAGAGTTGGTCGAGATGCACGGTGGGTCGATTCAAGTGTCTAGCGAATATAATGTTGGCTCGACCTTTACTGTCACCTTCCCGATTGCCCTACCCGAAGCATCTTAGGAGACTCCCTCATGACACACTTAATTGTTCTTGTCGAAGATGACCCCCAAAACGCACGCATGGCGAAGAAACTCCTGAATCATGCTGGGTATGATGTTCTTGTAGCGGCGGATGGTGAGTCAGGTTTGAAAATGATTCTGGATAATCAGCCAGATTTAGTGTTGATGGATTTGGGCTTGCCGGATATAGATGGAGAGACGGTCATTGCGATGCTTCGACAACGCGAAGGCTTCCAAACCTTGCCTGTGATTGCATTTACTGTTTATCCAATTGAGGTGGCTCAAGCAACTGCAAAAGCCTATGGATGCGTGGATGTGATTATCAAGCCAATCGACACACGTGAATTTGCATCACGTGTTGCCCAATATCTGCCAGCCAATTGACTAACAACTATGAGGAACTATCAAAAGATGGGGAAAGTGTTTGAGCTTCCTGTTGTGTAAGCAATCGACCATTGAAATGTTCGGCGATATTTCCAACCATATCGGGCAGGATGATACCGAGGGAGATGCGGGCAAAATGTCCACCAACTAATTTGCCATCAAAGTAGGTTCTCCATGTCAATAAAGTGTGACCGTCAATAATCGGTTCGGTGAGAACAAGTCCCAAATGGTTGGGCAAGACCAACTGAAAATTCTTGATTTTGTAACCATATATTACTGGTGGTTCCCAACAAACAATCGATTCTTGGATTGTCAGTCGGGCTGGCGTGTGACAGTAGCGCAAAGTGCCGACATCACACCCAGTTTGTGATTGTGTCTGGGAATTATCAATTTCAATATGGCGAATCGTTTTTGTAAACTTGTGCAAACTAGCATGATCAGACACAACCGCAAATACATCCTCATTCGATGCCTTTAGATAAGCATATTGTGTGAGTTGTAAGGGCGCAGTCGTCACGCTATCGACATCAAATCCTCGAATAACACGATTTTTTTTGGAGTTGAAGGCTCGTTGTTGACTGACCATAGGTAACTCCAGCTTCTTGGTGCCTATAATGTTCTTATTGATGATGTGATTGTAATGATTGCTAATGACACATCCTTAAGATAACATAATTAATCATTTCAAAGTATTAAGATTATTAATGATTGCGGTTTTAGATAAGAAGTCATATAGAATTCGGTGAATGCCTTGACGGAATCGCCTAAGGTGTTACAACTATTGGATGCTTATTTTCTACTTGAAGAAGGAAACCGAATGGCAGGAAACACACCTGTGATGTTGATTATCTTGGATGGTTGGGGTATCCGTGAAAAAACCTATGCGAATGCAGTTGTACAAGGCAACACCCCCAATTACGATCGTTGGATGCGCGAAGTTGAGCGTTGTATTGTCGATACCTCTGGCGAAGCAGTCGGCTTAACCCCGGACCAAATGGGCAATTCAGAAGTGGGGCATCTCAATCTGGGGGCAGGGCGTGTGGTCTATCAAGACATTATGCGGATTCAACAAGCCGTAGCCAGCCAGTCGTTGGCAAGTGAACCCATCATGCGCGATGCCTTAGATAAAGTAAAAGAAAACAACAACTTGCACCTCATTGGCTTATTAGGCGACGGCGGAGTCCACAGCCACGATGACCACCTCTATGCCCTCCTCGATATTTTCAAAGAACAAGGCATTAACCCCATTCTGCATGTCATCACCGACGGACGCGACACCCCAACCACCAGTGGTATCGAATTCTTAGAACAACTCACCAATTGGATAGATAATAATGGCATTGGACGCATTGCCACCGTCAGCGGACGCTACTATGCTATGGATAGAGACAAGCGTTGGGAGCGCACTACCAAAGCCTTTGATGCCATGGTTAAGCGTGAAGGCAACCATGCTGATACCGCCCAACAAGCGATTCAACAATCCTATGATGAAGATGTCACTGACGAATTCATCATTCCAACGGTTATCGGAAATGACGACTCCCTTTCTATAAAGGAAGGTGATGTTGTCCTCTGCTACAACTTTCGTGCAGATCGTATGCGTCAACTATCCTATGCGCTCACACATAAAAATCATGACGGACTCGAAGCCCTTGACTTCGTTGAGGATTTAACTGTCATCACCATGACTGAATACGCAGACGATTTGGATACACAAGTTCTCTTTCCGATTCAGATACTTGATAATGTACTGGCAGAAGTCATTAGCAAAACAGGGTTAACGCAATATCACTCAGCTGAAACAGAAAAGTATCCCCATGTGACCTACTTTTTTAATGGACGCAACGAAGAACCCTATGCAGGCGAAGAACGCGAGATTGTCCCCTCCCCAAAAGTTGCCACCTACGACCTGCAACCAGAGATGAGTGCTTATGAATTGACCGAAAAAACCTTAGCGCGTCTGCAATCACATCAAGATGATTTTATCCTTATTAACTTTGCCAATCCCGATATGGTCGGACACACGGGTTCATTGCAAGCCGCCATTAAAGCCGTAGAAGTTGTCGATGAATGTGCAGGCAAGTTGGTACAAGCCGTCAATGACAAAGGAGGCGTGGCAATAGTCACCGCCGATCATGGCAATTGTGAACGCATGGAAGACGAAAACACAGGCGAACCCCATACCTATCATACAGTGGGACCCGTCTCTCTCTTTGTGCTTGGAAAGGATTATTACGACCTCTGGACTCGTGGCAAGCTTGCTGATGTCGCACCCACTGTCCTTCATTTGATGGGACTCGACCAACCCGACGAAATGACGGGACGTAGTTTGATTCAGCAGATCACTGAAAGATGATGCCTTTTGAGCAATCAATTCCTAAGTGAAGACAAAGCGTAACCCGCGTGTATACGAACTAGTAACGACGGACGCATGGGTTTCTTCATCAAATATATGTGACGCAAAAAGTAGATTCGGATAATTTCGGTCAGTAATTGTCTGGGTTAAGGTTCTGACATTCGTGACAAATTGAAACGATGGTCGAATCAATGGATCATCAATCTCTTCTCTTGCACCAACAGACAAGAAGACTTTTGCATTCAAATCTCGATGCTGATTGGCATAGGTCTGGTCATAAGTTAAAACAACTTGATTGTCGTGGTGGATGGATGGACTGCTGATAACATAACGTTTAAAGCTATCGGGCTGTTGAAACAAAGTATAAAGACCAAATAAGCCACCATGAGAATTCCCCATATAGGTGCCATCTTCTGGTTTTGTTCGATAGTGGTTATGGATAAAAGGTTTCAGCTCTTCTCGAATAAACCTCAAAAATAAGTTCGCTTGTCCCACAGCTTGATAGGGTTCGCGACGATTTTGTTTGATATAACTTGGATCATTCGTCGGTAGAAAATCACGTTCACGCACCCGTGCGAGGTCCAGGTATGCGTCGGTGTCATAACCAATCCCAACAATGATAACTTGTGGCATTGCCCATTCAGCTTGCAATGCACGGACAATAAAGCGAACCAACATGGTCAATTCATTACCATCAGTCACATATAGTACTGGATAGGTCTTGTTACTTTGATGATATTTGTCTGGTAGAACAATGAACAAACGATAAGTATCACTCACGATGGAGGAATTAAAGAGTCGTGTTTCAGTTCCATCGACACAGATTAAAGGACTATCGGACATTATAGTTTGGTGATGAGTTATACAATTTGTTGACTGGAAGAATAGAATAAAAACAGATACGTTTTGTTAAAGTGATTGCCATAGATTTAACATAATTTAACACAATTTAGCGCTGGATAACATAACCTTAAGCCAATGAGACAAGTTTGCTCTTTAGAATGGTTTATAAACGCTTAGTTCTTATCATACTTAGATCGACAGATGTCAATCATTAGGAGGCAATATCGTGCTTATTCAAGAGCAAACTGTGGTTGATAATCAATATCAGATATTAGAAAAAATTGGTCAAGGCGGGATGGGAACGGTCTATCAGGCACAAGATCGTCTCTCGCATCAAATCGTTGCCATAAAAATCCTACATATCCCCCCTCAAGACTTATCCTTTGCCTCCAAGTCTGATGTCTCAAATGCCAGTGTTGCAATCATCAATGAGTTTCGTATCTTAGCTGGCTTACGTCATCCCAATATTATTAGTGTCTTTGACTACGGGATGTATGAAGGCAAGCCCTATATGGTCATGGAACTCCTGAAAGAGGGTGACTCCTTTGATAGTGCCGTGAAGGATTTGGATGATGAACAAAAAATCCGCCTGATTCTTCAAATACTCGATGCACTTATCTATTTGCATCGCCACAACATCATCCATCGTGACCTCAAACCTTTCAACGTGTTCGTGGTAAACGGGCAAGTGAAAGTGCTTGATTTTGGCTTGAGTGTGCTAGGTGACAGTGCCACGGGGCAAGACGGAACGCCGATGTATATGGCTCCTGAAACTTTGTCTGAGATGAAAACGGTTCGCCAATCAGATTTATATGCGCTGGGCGTCTTAGCCTTTCAAGCAATAACAGGGGAATTGCCAACCATCCAACACAACATGATGACTATCATTCATCAAGCCCCTGATTTATCTCCCCTAGGTGACCATCCGGCAGCATCAGTGATTGGCCGCCTTCTGCTCAAGGACCCAGCAGATCGATACCAGACAGCCACAGAAACCAAACAAGCCTTTTCTGAAGTTACACGACTGCCTATTACCGAAGAAGCAGATGTCCGTGAGAGTT
>JANQRM010000271.1 GCA_028284565.1 Anaerolineae bacterium
ACGAACCACTACCGAGACAGTCATTTTCACGATGGAGTGGGGACGCTATTTGGCTGGTGATGGTGAAGATGATCCGATTGAAGTGGGTGTCGATGTGCAGATTAGTTCCTTCCGTCGTATGGCTCCCGATACGCATCCTGCCTTGGTCAAAGCGGGAGGAAATTATGTGAATAGTCAATTTGTGAGTATGGAAGCGCATGATAATGGCTTTACGGAAGGGATTGCGCTGGATATTCATGGTTATGTGAGCGAAGGTGCAGGGGAAAACATTTTTGTGATTAAAGACAATGTCGTGTATACCCCCGGCGCATGGGCTTCGATTTTGCTGGGTATCACCAGTGATAGTGCCTTGCGAATCTTGCAAGACTTGGGTTATGAGATTCAATTCCAATCATTGGCGCGCGAGATGTTGTATATGGCAGATGAAATCTTTCTAACAGGCACTGCGGCAGAGATTACCCCAATTCGTTCCATTGACCACATTTCGATTGGTAATGGCGGACGTGGTCCGATTACAAAGCAAGTACAAGATGATTTTTTTGCAATTACATCTGGTAGTAAGCCAGATATGTACGGTTGGTTAACGCATGTTCACAAGGGACAGTAATTGAGGAGTAAGGGTGATGAAACTAACGGGTTCTGAAATTGTCATGGAATGTCTCTTGCGGGAAGGTGTCGATGTGATGTTTGGCTATCCTGGTGGGGCAATTTTGCCGACCTATGACGCGATGACAAAATATGAAGGACGGTTACATCATGTCTTGGTGCGTCATGAGCAAGGTGCATCCCATATGGCAGATGGGTACGCCCGGGCTACAGGCAAAGTTGGCGTTTGTATTGCGACAAGCGGTCCGGGCGCAACGAATTTGGTCACAGGGTTGGCAACAGCCATGATGGATTCGTCTCCGATTGTGGCGATTACGGGGCAAGTGCCAGTAGGAGCGATAGGTTCGGATGCATTCCAAGAAACGGATGTAACTGGAGTAACTCTCCCTGTAACAAAACACAACTACTTGGTGACGGAAGTGGAAGACCTTGCGTACACCATCAAAGAAGCCTTCCATATTGCACGGACCGGCCGACCGGGTCCTGTCTTGGTTGATATTCCGAAAGATGTTCAGAACGCCGAAACAGAGTATATCTATCCTGATGAGGTTAGCTTACCGGGCTATACACCGCCATCCTTAGCAACAGAAGAGCAATTAGCTGACGCGGTGCGTTTGATTCAAGAAGCAGAGCGTCCAGTGATTTTGGCAGGGCATGGCATTTTGATGTCAGGTGCGATGCAAGAACTGCAAGAACTTGTGGAACGGGCACAGATACCAGTCACTCTGACTTTGTTGGGCAAAGGTGGTATCCCAGAAAGTCATCCGCTGGTGGTTGGGATGATGGGAATGCACGGTGAAGCCGCATGTAATCATGCAATTCAAGAGGCCGATTTGTTGATTGCATTGGGAATGCGCTTTGATGACCGTGTAACAGGCAACCTCAAAACCTATGCTCAACACTCAAAGAAAATCCACGTCGATATTGACCCTTCGGAGTTGAACAAAAATGTGAATGTGGATGTCGGCATTGCAGGGGATTTGAAGACAGTGCTTCAACAATTGCTCCCGAAAGTGCCAGCGAAATCTCATCCTGAGTGGATCGGACAGATTCGAGATTGGCTGGAAGATTCGAATGAGCGCGATATTTTGAATTATGACACAGGCGACAAGTTGTTAACAGCACAAGTGATTAATGATCTGTGGAAATATACTGATGGGAATGCGATTACAGTATCTGATGTGGGGCAACATCAGATGTTGGAGGCGCAATATTATCCGCATCAACGTCCGGCGACGATGCTCACGAGTGGCGGGCTAGGAACCATGGGCTTTGGCTTCCCAGCGGCGATTGGGGCGAAATTTGGACAGCCTGATGAAGAGGTTTGGGCGATTGTCGGGGATGGGGGTTTCCAGATGACCTTGTGTGAACTGGCGACAGCGGCGCAAGAAAATGTCAATGTGAATATCGCAGTCATCAATAATTCGTTCTTAGGCATGGTGCGTCAATGGCAAGAGCTGTTTTATGACAAACGCTATCAATCCACACCAATGTTCAACCCTGACTTCTGTAAATTGGCAGACGCTTACGGAATTGCGACCATGCGCGTGACAAATCGAGAGCAAATGCAAGAGTCTGTCGAGTTTGCGCGAGGTATTGATGGTCCGACACTCATAGAATATCTCGTGGAAAAAGAGGAAATGGTGTATCCGATGGTTCCTGCGGGGGCTGATTTGCATAATATGAAACGCCGACCCAAAAGGGGAGAATATTAGACATGACACATGACCAACAAACCGCAACTGGCAAAATCACGATTGTTGCTTTAGTCGAGAACGAGCCGGGTGTCCTGAATCGTGTGGCGAGCTTGTTTCGTCGTCGGGCATTTAATATGGATAGCTTGACTGTCGGACGGACGCATAAACCGCATGTTTCACGCATGACAATCGTGGTGGATGCCCAACCGGGGTATGCTCAACGGATTAAGGCAAATTTACAGAAGCTCATTAATGTGATAGATGTCCAAGTATTGGATAGTGAACCCCATGTGAGTCGTGACCTTGCGTTGATTAAGGTACGTTCGGATGATGCAGAGTCACGTAATCGGATGACGAGCATTTGTGAACGGTATCCTGCTCGGATTATTGATGTGGGTCCTGAAGTGGCAATTGTGGAGATGGTAGGTACAGAGGAACACATCGAAGAATTTGTCGACCAAATGCGGGCTGTTGGGATTGTGGAAATGATTCGCACCGGTGTGGTGGCGATGGGTCGTGGTACTCGTATACATGATACGCCTTATATGAACTCACAACGTAAAGTCAAAATGAATGGTAATGGATACTCTGCTTAGTGTATCTGCCTTTTATCCATTGGGTGATCGATACCCATTTATGCAGGAGAATTTACTGTATGGCAACGCTTTATTATGATCAAGATGCGGACCTCAGTCTGTTAGAAGATAAAACCATTGCAGTCATTGGTTATGGAAGTCAAGGACATGCTCATGCGCTAAACGCTCATGATAATGGGATGAATGTTGTGATTGGTTTGCATGAAGGGAGTAAGAGTAGGGCGAAAGTTGAAAAGGATGGACTGTCGGTTCATACGGTTGCTGAAGCCACGAAAATCGCCGATATTGTGATGGTGTTGATCCCCGATACAAAACAAGCTGAGGTGTATGACGAACATATTGCCCCGAATCTAAAAGATGGAGCAATGCTGATGTTCGCACATGGTTTTAATATCCACTTCAAGCAAATTGTTCCGCCTGATAATGTAGATGTCGCGATGGTCGCGCCGAAAGCACCGGGCCATCGTGTGCGTGAGGTTTTTGTTGAGGGACAAGGTACGCCGGGATTGGTAGCGATTGAGCAAGATGCTACTGGTCAAGCGAAGGCTATGGCATTAGCTTATGCACGTGCGATTGGTTGTACTCGTGCCGGCGTGATAGAAACGACTTTCAAAGAAGAAACCGAAACAGATTTATTTGGTGAGCAAGTTGTCTTGTGTGGTGGTGTGACTGCTCTCATCCGTGCGAGTTTTGAAACGCTGGTCAAAGCAGGCTATCAACCTGAGATTGCCTATTTTGAATGCTTGCATGAACTGAAGCTCATCGTTGACCTGCTCTATGAAGGTGGATTGAGCTATATGTGGTACTCCGTCAGTAACACGGCTGAGTATGGTGGTTATGTTGTCGGGGACGAATTTGAAAACACCGTCAAAGAAGAAATGGCAGGTGTTCTGAGCCGGATTCAGAGCGGTGAGTTTGCACGTGATTGGATTCAAGAGAACAAGGAGGGTCGCCCGAACTTCAATAAGCGTCGGCATACCGAGCATGATTTGTTGCTGGAAAAAGTTGGCAGTGATTTGCGGAAAATGATGCCATTCTTGGATGCGAAAGATATTAAGCAAGAGGACTAAGCCGATGCAAGATGATGATGATGGCGTTGTAAACAGCCCGTTTACTGTTGGAAAGGAGGTGGCGCATGACCGATGATGGTCTTACTGACCTTATGTGCCAACAAACCTCCAATCGATTTTTAGTTTGAAAGGAAATTTCCAATGGTTGAGCGAACCTATGATGAAAACACGGTAATCATCTTTGATACAACATTACGTGATGGCGAGCAAAGCCCCGGTGCAACACTGAGCAGTGCAGAGAAACTCGAAATTGCACGTCAACTCTCCCGTTTGGGTGTGGATGTGATTGAAGCAGGATTTCCTGCCGCGTCTCCAGATGACTTGAAAGCTGTCCAGCGGATTGCGAGAGAAGTTGGCACAGAAGATGGTCCCGTTGTTTGTGGACTAGCCCGGGCTGTTGAAAGTGATATTTTGACTTGCTGGGAAGGGGTGAAAGATGCGAAGAAATCACGTATTCATACCTTCTTGGGGACATCACCTTCTCATTTAGCGATGCTCAATATCGACAAGGAAGAAGGCTTAGAACGTATTCGGATGGCGGTCACATTGGCAAAGAGCCTGTGTGATGATGTGGAATTTAGCCCAATGGATGCTGGGCGGACAGATACAGAATATTTAATCCAAGCATGTACTGTGGCGGTTGAATGTGGTGCAACGACACTCAATATCCCTGATACGGTTGGTTACGTGATGCCAAGTGAATGGGCAGAAACACTATCCCACCTCATTGCTGAGACTCCCGGTGCAGGACCCGGAAGTGGGGTGGTGTGGTCGGTACATTGTCACAATGACCTAGGTATGGCGACCGCAAATACACTGGCTGGTGTGCGTGAAGGGGTACGTCAAGTTGAGGTGACTCTCAACGGTGTAGGTGAACGGGCCGGAAACACAAGCCTAGAAGAAGTTGTGATGGCATTGCATACGCGCAAATCTTTTTACGACCTACGGACGAATATCGACACGACTCAGATTATGAAATCCAGTCGGATGGTCAGTAACTATATGGGCATGCCGATTCAGCCAAACAAAGCAATCGTTGGTGATAATGCCTTTGCTCATGAGTCGGGTATTCATCAAGATGGTGTGCTGAAGAATGCAGAGACATTTGAAATTATGACACCTGAAACAGTCGGGCTGACACAAAGCAAGTTGGTACTTGGCAAGCATAGTGGTCGTCATGCGCTGAAGGTTCGCCTGAAAGAACTCGGCTACAATGTCGAAGGCGATGCACTGAACCAAGTGTTTGTACGTTTCAAATCTTTAGCAGATGCTAAGAAAACTGTGACAGATGCGGACCTCGAAGCCCTGATTGCTGATGAATTTCATGGTCCAGTGGAAATCTATATGCTGGAAGATATTCAGATAACTTGTGGGACAATGGGTATGCCGACAGCTTCGGTACGGATGAAAGACAACAAGGGCAATGAGTATGTCCATGCCGAAGTTGCTGAAGGTCCTGTTGATGCGTCATTCTCTGCGATTGATGCGATTATCCAAGCACCCAATACCTTAATCGAATACAGTGTGCATAGCGTCACAGAGGGGATTGATGCGCTGGGTGAGGTCACGGTCCGTATTCAAACACCGAACGGTAATCGTATCTTTGGTGGTTATGGAGCAGATAGTGATGTGATTGTGGCGAGTGTTAAAGCCTATATGGCGGCATTGAACCGGATGCTTGCCGCACTTGGGCATGGTGATGTGCAACCTGAAGGTGATGTTGCTGTAGTTGGAATCTCATCAAAGCAAGACTAATATTAATGGGAGATGGTTCAATGCTGTCTCCTTTTATCTCTACATGTTCAAGAGGAAATATCAGTATGCAAAACAATCGAAAACCGCGCACCCTATTTGAGAAAGTTTGGGATTTACATGTGGTGCGCGAGCAAACTGCCGATACACCGGCTGTCTTATTTATCGACTTGCATCTTGTGCACGAGGTAACCTCGCCTCAAGCCTTTTCGATGCTTCGGGAACGTGGTCTCACTGTAAAACATCCTGACCGCACATTGGGGACAATGGATCATAGTACCCCGACGACTCCTCGAAATGCCGAGGGCATTATCCCTGTTCTTGATGCACAAGCGTCAAAGCAATTGGACTTCTTTACAAAAAATTGTGAAGATTTTGGCATTCCGATGTATTCACTTGGGACTGAAAATCAGGGCATTGTCCATGTGATTGGTCCTGAACAGGGTCTGACGCAACCGGGCATGACGATTGTGTGTGGTGATAGTCATACAAGTACACATGGTGCGTTTGGTGCGCTGGCATTTGGTATCGGCACGAGTGAAGTTGGGCATGTCTTGGCGACACAGACTTTGCTCCAGAATAAGCCGAAAACGATGGCAGTGCGTGTGGATGGGCAATTGGCTGATGGTGTGACTGCGAAAGATATTATCCTCGCTGTTATTGCGAAAATTGGTGTTGGTGGCGGTACGGGCTATGTCTTTGAGTACATGGGCGAGGCGATTCGTAGCCTCACGATGGAAGGACGCATGACCATCTGCAATATGTCGATTGAGGGCGGTGCGCGTGCGGGTATGATTGCACCCGACGAAACGACCTTTGAGTATGTGCGGGGTCGTCCCTATGCACCGCGGGGTGAGGCATGGGAGAAAGCTGTGGAAGCATGGAGACAACTCCCGACGGATGAAGGTGCAACGTTTGACAATGAAGTTGTGCTGGACGCGAATGAACTCACCCCCATGATTACCTATGGTACGAATCCGGGTATGGGGATGCCGATTAGCGCGAGTGTTCCCTCGCCAAGTGATTTGAGTGATGACAGCGAGAAAATGGCACTCGATAAAGCCCTGAATTATATGGGGTTAGATGCTGGGCAATCTCTTATTGGCAAGGCGATTGATGTCGTGTTTGTTGGAAGTTGTACCAACTCGCGTATCTCCGATTTGCGTGAAGCGGCGGATATAATTAAAGGTCACAAGGTAGCGGATAATGTCCGGATGATGGTCGTGCCGGGTTCGCAGCAGGTAAAGAAACAAGCCGAAGCTGAAGGGCTGGATAACGTTTTCCGTGAAGCAGGTGCGGAATGGCGTGAAGCGGGTTGCTCGATGTGTATTGCGATGAACGGTGATCAGCTCCAACCGGGACAATATGCGGTGAGTACGAGTAATCGGAACTTTGAAGGTCGTCAGGGTAAAGGTGGACGGACATTTTTGGCGAGTCCGTTGACTGCTGTTGCCTCAGCCGTGAATGGTGTTGTGACTGACCCACGTACCATGTTAAAAGAATATGCGTAAGGGTTTTGATGATGCAAGCAATTAAAACAATTCAAGGCTCGTTGGCTCCTTTGCCGATTAATGACATTGATACTGACCAGATCATTCCAGCGCGTTTTCTGAAAACGACGGATAAGCAAGGTCTCGGCAAGCAGGCGTTCTTTGATTGGCGCTATAACGAGGATGGTTCGCCTAAAGCGGAATTTGTTTTGAATCAAGATGAGTATTCATCCGCATCGGTGCTGGTTGGTGGGCATAACTTTGGTTGTGGGAGTTCGCGGGAACATGCACCATGGGCATTGATGGGCGCAGGCTTTCAAGCGGTAGTGAGTACGGAATTCGCGGATATTTTCCGCAATAACTCGCTCAAGAATGGACTGATTCCAGTAATTGTGGATGAGGATACTCATCAACAATTAGTGAGTTTGGCACAAGAAGACCCCGATACCGAGGTTGTGATTGATATTGAATCACAAACATTGACGCTTCCAGACGGACGCAAGGTGAGCTTTCCGATTGACACATTCTCAAAGTATTGTTTGCTGAATGG
>JANQRM010000097.1 GCA_028284565.1 Anaerolineae bacterium
GTTGTGATTATATGGTGGTCTTGCTCTCGCCCGATGTGAACCGCCGCCCGTCTGAGGGACAATCACGTAGCTTTGTGTTGAATGAGATTGATTATGCTCAGCAGATGGGCAAGCCGATTATTCCCGTGAAAGCGGAAGACACAAAGATTCCGGTGCAGTTGGCGGGGATTCAATACATCAACTTCGCGCGGGATAAGCAGATGGGCATGAAGAAGTTCGTCGGCTTAATCGCCCAATTGATGCAACCGGATGATGCTCGGCTTGTCACAGCCGAAGTCCCAGCCGTCTCCGCCAGTGACACAGATGAATTCACGGCTGTCGAGACCGAACCGGAAGCCCTTGAGTCTATTCCCGAAGATGCACCTGTTGAATCACCCTCACCAATGATAGATAAGCGGGTGGCTGTTGCGACAGATAAACCCGCCGTGCAAATCAATAAAATCGTAACGAGTCCGCCTCCCGCTCAGCAAGCTCAAACCGACAAACCCAAGAACGAACCTGCAGGCAATCCCATGCGTGGTCTTATCGTCGGAGCTGTGGCATTGGGTGTTACAGTGCTAGCGATAATCATTGCCCTCATTGGAGGTGGCAACCCCATCCCCCCACTCACTGACCCCGTGACTGAAAATAGTCAATGGAGCGTCGTCTCACGGGATTTCGATGGGGTGGAGATGGTACTCGTTCCCAAAGGCTGTTTTACGATGGGGACAGATGATTCTGCCGCCGAGTATTTCGACTTGCTTCATGTGGACCCGCAACGCATCAAGATTGAACAACCGACACATGATATCTGCTTTGACGAACCCTTCTGGATAGACCGCTTTGAAGTGAGCAATCAGCAATATGGTTCGACGGGCTATTTCTCTGGGGTTGACTTGCCAGCCGAAACAGTGTCCTGGGATGAAGCCCGTAACCATTGTGAAGCACGCGACGCACGTCTTCCGACTGAACCCGAATGGGAATATGCCGCGCGGGGTCCCGACAACCTCAACTTCCCGTGGGGGAATGAATTCGACCACAGCAAGCTCAATTACTGCGATGCAGGCTGTTCGCAAGATTGGGCAGATACAAATGTGGATGATGGGTATGCAGGCGTTGCACCCGTCAATGCTTTTTCTGATGGGCAATCATGGGTCGGAGCCTATAACCTCTCTGGCAACGTCTTCGAGTGGGTCAGCACAGGCAATTCGAGCTATCCTTATACGGCGAATGATGGGCGTGAATCCGAAGACCTCTCCGAATATATCCAGCGGGGTGGCTCCTTCGATGACGACATCAACATGCTCCGTGCGACCAGTCGCTTTCCGCAAATCCACTCCGATGCCTTCTTCGATGATGGTTTCCGTTGCGCGCGAGATTATTCAGGCGAATAACCTATTTAATTTGACTCTACGAGCAGTGAATAAGACATAGGAATGGTCGATACAGGAGCAAAGGGGGTAATTGCCAGCAGGACTTGGGTTGTGTCCGGCAAGAGATCGAGTGTCCATGTGTCATCACCGGATGCCATCCAGCGCGAGAGGTGAATGTCTGTCCCCATGAGTTGAACAGCTTGCACCATCACCCGCTGAGGCAAGCGATTGTCCGTGCGTATCCAACCTGCCATCTCTCCATCAGGCACATTGGTTTCAGCATCGTCCAGCCAGCCGATTTCGAGGATACTCAAGTTGTCGATTGCCATGCCCTGCTTCGTCACCGCGCCATCTGTTATGACTTCAAAGCTGAACGTGACGACTTCGCCCACATAGGCATCCAGCGACACCATTTCCTGTATCCATTGCTGAGATTGTCCTGTATAGCCCACGCCATACCCGCGTCCGTAGGGGTTATCTGTCGTCATCGAGTCTGTGGCGAGCATCTCCCAGCGTTCTCCATCACGGCTAATCAGCAGGTAGCCATAATCCCAGAAGGCTTCGAGGTCATTCCAAATGTCAAATTCTAGTGTCGCGGATTCAACATCCCTTAAATTCACTATCCAGCGCAGGGTTGCTTGCCCATTATCCGCTGGCAGAGAGACATAGAACCCTTCACCTTGTGGCGCAATCGTAGAGACGAGTTGAGTCTCAGCTGGTGTGATAAGCGAAATGTCGAGCGATGATATGCCCTCCAAATTGACGAAGGTGGTGTATTCGGTAGCGTATTGCGGGACGGTCCCACTGAAAAC
>JANQRM010000111.1 GCA_028284565.1 Anaerolineae bacterium
GGTGGTGGCGATATTCAAACCATCGAAATTTCCATCGTACCCGGTAAAGGCAACCTAACGCTAACAGGTCAACTGGGCGAAGTTCTCCAAGAATCAGCACACACAGCTCTGAGTTATCTTCGGTCTCAGGCAAAGGAATTTGACATTCCGCATGAAGATTTCGATAATTATGATGTGCATGTCCATATGCCAGAGGGATCTGTTCCAAAAGATGGACCGTCTGCAGGTATCACACTTGCAATTGCGCTGATTTCTGCGTTTACAGAGCGCAAAGTCCGCAGTGACATTGCCATGACAGGCGAGATCACACTTCGGGGGCATGTATTACCTGTAGGTGGCATATCGGAAAAAGTCATGTCAGCCCGTCGGCACACTATTTCTAATGTGATATTACCTGCCGATAATCGCAAAGATTGGGATGAGATTCCAAAGCAAGTACAGAAGGACATCACCGTTCATTGGGTTGAAACGATGAAACAAGTACTTGACCTAACTTTGCTCGATATACCTGATGTTCGCCAACGCGACTTAGACAAGCAAGAGAACGAATTGGATGAAGATGATGAAGAATGATGACCCTCCACTAGAGAATATCCAAGTATATCTTAAAAATGGAGAAACCAATCAAATCGCCTTCTTGCCAGATACCAAATCCCTCGATGACTTCACCAAAACGAGTGTCGCTATGGCAAACACGCAAGGCGGAATTATCATTTGGGGGATTAAAGGTACAAAGCCTGTTGATGTTAATAATCCAAAAGGGCGCATCGAACAACTCCTACAAGCCAATCTTTCCGTCTCACCACCTCTAATCACACCCATTCCGACACAACATGAAGTTGATGGAAAAACGCTGATTCTGACTCAAATTCCCAGTGGCTTGGCACATATTTATGCTTATGATGGACATTATCTCCATCGTCAAAATAATCAGAATGCTCCCTTATCACCTCATAATTTACGTCAACTCATGATTCTGCGAAGCGCACTCAGCTTCGAGTCAGAGATCCCACAAGGTTCGACATTAGAGGATATAGATTGGGAACAAGCAGAAGAATACACCAAGAACCTAAAGGGCTTCCAACAGACGGATACCAAGCAAATCTTACAACAACGTGGTTGTCTGACATCTCAAGGTGATGAATTGCGTCCAACCAATGCGGGCATTCTCTTATTTGGCAAAAACCCGCAACAATTCATCCCCAATTCGGATATTTCAGCTGTACGGTTCGCTAGCGAAACCATGAGTGATACCTTCACCCGACAAGACATCACGGGAACCTTGCCCAACCAAATCCGTCGAGCAGAAACCTTTTTGATCGACCATCTTCGCAAAGCGGTCCACTTAAAAGACACGATGGAACGCCAAGAAACCTTTGAATACCCGATGGAAGCCGCCCGCGAACTTGTCGTCAACGCGGTTGCCCACCGCGATTACAGTATTCAAGGCGATAATATTCATCTATTTATCTACAGTCAGCGGATGGAAGTCGAAAGTCCTGGACGATTAGCCGGACATATGACCGTCGATAATCTCAAAGACGAGCGTTTCTCTCGTAATCCGATTATTGTGCAGGTCTTATCCGATATGGGCTTCATTGAACGGCTGGGCTATGGTGTAGACCGTGTTATTGAACTCATGACCCAGCAAAAACTGGATGCCCCCCAATTCAAAGAGCGCGATGGTGGTTTTTGTGTTGTGATGGTCAACCGCAACACAGATGACACTTCCATCACAAGCCAGCTAAGTTCACCGATTGTTCAGGGAACATATAAGGGCATCGAAATCAACTCCCGCCAAGAATCTGCCCTTAATTACCTCTTTCAACCAGACCAAACCCGCATCACCAACAAAGACCTTAAAAGCATGTTCCCAGATGTCCATCCAGAGACCATTCGCCGTGACCTTGTAGACCTCGTAAACAAAAATATTTTGCTCAAAATGGGACAAAAGCGTGGGTCATACTATGTCCTGAAGCAAGAACCAGAAACTGCGGAAGTACCGACCTCGTGAACTTTTTTTTCATTTTGTTGATTCTGCTTATCAGTGCTTGTGCCACTCAACCCGCCCCAACACCGACATCTCCATCAGTCAATTGCCGAGACTTTATAGTCCTGAATCAAGAAAATCCATATTGCCAACACAACGATAACTCAACGCTCATCCAAGCCACCAACAGCACAGAACTGCGCTTTGCCGATTACACCATTACCCTACGCGGGACACTCTATAGCTATCAACATAACGATCAACAATTCCTTGCGAATCTAAGTGGTTCAGTAGTTGTGAGTGCCAACCAACGCACCCAAATCGTACCTATCGGCGCACAACTCATCTTAGAAGATAATGCTTTTTCTGAACCCATTCCCATATATCAAGAAAATCATGCGAACCTCAATTTAACGACACTTCCCAATCCAATTACCTTTCCAATACCCATTGCTCCACCTGATGATTTCACACCCATTTTTGCAACAGATACCCCTATCCCCACACCAACAGACCCCAATCTTGCCCTAACGCCAACCATCTGCGCGCCACCATCCGATTGGACAACAGCACACACCATCCAACGAGGCGAAACCCTCACCATCATCGCCAACCGTTACAATCTCACACTAGATGAACTCCAGCAGAAAAATTGTATTGACGACCCCAATCGCATCGTCGTCGGACAAACCTTGCAACTCCCGGCTGATACTGATATCTCTGCTCCCACCATTGCCACCGGAACACCCAGCGCAGTCGCCTTCCGTGCCGACCAAATCACCCTTTCATCTGGAGATTGCACTGTTCTCCGTTGGGATGTCGATAATATTCAACAAGTCTACCTTGAAGAATTACCCGTCGCCGGACATGACCAGCAACAAGTTTGTCCGGAAGAAACGATGACTTACACACTCCGGATTGTCTATCCTGATGACACCGAAAGCACACACAGAGTCACGCTCACCGTCACTGAATCGTAGTCTTAACGTGGGGTTTAGCTATCGTGTCCAC
The DNA here is from genome assembly GCA_028284565.1 of Anaerolineae bacterium. The sequence continues at coordinate 3,002 of JANQRM010000111.1, forward strand.
ATAATCAGCGTGGTATCCTTGCCGGAATATTTGTTGATGGTTGGATGTTGACGCATGACATTGAGACAAATTTGTTTTCTACTGATAGCGATGATGATTATTGGGGCATGTGACGCACTCGCATCCCCTACAGAGACACCTACCCCAACTGCAACTCAACCTGCAACAAACACCCCAACAGCGACGAACACTCCATCCATCACACCAACTGCCACTGAAACCGCAACATTGACTCATACACCAACCGCAACTGAGACACCAACTACAACACCATCGCCAACGATCACGCCTACCGCCTCCATCACACCTGAGTTAGCCGTTCCCTTTATCTTTGACAACTGGGAAGTCATCGAGATTCCTGCCAATATCCAAGACGGTATTGACAACCCATTGATTGCTTTTGTCAATGCCAATGACCAGCAAACCATCCAAAATATCGCCACCGCCCAACCCTCCACCAACCTTGAAACACTCTATTTCGCAAATCCGAATACCGGCACACGCATTCCCATCCTCGACCTCGATTCGAGTACAGGTTCGCAAATCTATATCGCACCCTCTGGTAACGCCCTCGCTTATTTCAAAGAGACACAAAATCCCGGTCTCTATATCCTGAGTTTTGAAAATGGTCTCAGTGCACGTATTGTCCCAACTAACACACTCGTTCAACGGGGCATCTTCAACGAACCCAGTTGGTCACCAGATGGCAGTCAAATTGCGATTGCCCTCAATACAGGCTACGACCTCGACATCTTCCTCTACGCACGGGATGGCTCTGGGCGCACCAACCTCACACCACAAGGCTCTTATGACTTCTGGGCATCTTGGTCACCCGATGGACGCAATATCGCTTTCGTCTCAGACCGA
>JANQRM010000150.1 GCA_028284565.1 Anaerolineae bacterium
GGTGTTTGCTGGTTCGTTGAAATCCTGTATTGAACACAACTTGCCTCATGAAGTGTTGAATAGTCGTGCGCTATCACAACGTTTTCCGGGCTATCAATTTCCTGACAATTTCTATGCACTCTACCAACCGCAAGGAGGCTTTCTCATCCCCGAAAGCTGTATCGAAGCGCATGTTCGGGTTGCTCAGAAACATGGCGCAGAACTCTTGACTGAAACGCAAGTTATCGATTGGGAGGCTACATCAAATGGGGTGCGGGTTCGTACTGAAGGACAGACCTTCACAACCGATAAGCTAGTCATCACAGCAGGCGCATGGGCGAATAAACTCCTTCCCATCTTGGGGGACAAAGCCATTCCAGAACGGCAGGTTCTGATTTGGCTGGCGATCCAATCTCCTGAATTGTTTACGCCTGAACGTTTTCCAGTCTTCAATTGTTCTGTCGAAGAGGGACGTTTTTATGGCTTTCCCGAAGTGAATCCGACAGGCAAAACCCCCGGCTTTAAGTATGGTCGCTGGCATCATTTGGATGAGCAAGTTGACCCTGACGACTTTTCCCGCTTGGAGGTTCATCAGCGCGATGAAGATATCCTACGCGGTTTTGCGGAACGCTATTTCCCATTAGCGAGTGGTGAAACGCTATCCATGAAGTCCTGTATGTTCACCAATTCGCCAGATGAGCATTTCATCATTGATACACATCCCGACTATCCACAGGTGGCATTTGCTAGTGGTATGACGGGACATGGTTTCAAGTTCTGTAGTGTCGTCGGGGAAATACTGGCGGATTTGTCGCAACACGGACAGACTGCACACACTATTGATATTCTACGCCTCAAACGGAGTATGGCATGACTCAAGCCTTACGCATCAACGACACTCGATTTTTGAATTGGATGGACGAGCAAGCTCAAATTGGGGACACAGGCGATGGCGGAGTCTCTCGTCCTTCGTTGTCAGAAACGGATGTCGAAGTTCGAGAGTGGTTCAAGCGACAAGCCAAAGCGCATGGATTTGAGGTTCGCCAAGATGGTGCGGGCAATCTGTCAGCGATTTATCCGTCACAAGCGAATGATGCCAAAACACTCCTCATTGGTTCGCATTTGGATACTGTAATTCAGGGTGGGCGTTTCGATGGGGTGTTGGGTGTGGTTGCCGCTTTAGAAACTGCCTGTTCGATACAAGATGCAGGAATACAACTCCCATTCAATCTTGAGGTGATTTCCTTCACGGATGAAGAGGGAACGCATCTGGGGGTGATGGGGAGTCAAGCTGTCGCGGGGATGCTCTCGCAAGAGGATGTTGACCATCCACATTCGGGTGTTGACGTATATCAAGCGGGATTAGACCGTATCGGAATCAGCAAGGAGTCGATTCTAAATGCCAAGCGGGATGGTGAGGACTTGCTCGGCTATATCGAACTGCATATTGAGCAGGGGAGTCGGCTGGAGAAAGCAGGCATTGATATTGGCTTGGTGATTCATATTGTCGGGATGCGACATTATTGGCTGACGTTTGAGGGGGTAGCGCGTCATGCTGGGACAACGGCGATGGATGAGCGCAAGGATGCGTTTTGGGGTGCGTCGGAGTTTGTCTTGCGCGCGAAAGATCATGTCTTACAGAATCATATGCCCGGTGTTGTGACCTGCGGCAAAATCGAAGTCGAACCCTCTGCCTTTAACATTATACCGGGGATTGCGCGGTTGGGCTTGGAATTCCGACATGGAACAGACGAGCAACTCGACCAGATGGATACGGAACTTCTCAATATTGCTATCCAAGTGGCTGAGAAGTATGAGCTGGGTCTGGAGACGGAAGGACTGATGAATGTTCCGGCGGGGACGATGGATGCGGGCTTGGGTGAGCATATACTCAAAGCGAGTGAGAGCTTGAATCTGACGCATCAACCGATGATGAGCTTTGCTTATCACGACCCCTTGCCGATGAGCATGATTACGCCGAGTGTGATGTTCTTCGTGCCGTCTGTGGATGGTATCAGCCATAATCCGAAGGAATACACCAAGCCAGACGATTGCGTGAACGGTGCGAATGTCTTGTTGCATACGGTGCTGTCGATTGCGGACCCATAATCAAATTAACGGTTTATCCCATGTCTGATCTCCACATCGACATCGACAATTATCGGCTGACCCGCGATGGTGAATCCATTCATCTGACGAAGACGGAATGGCGAGTCCTGCGGGAGTTGGTGCTTCATCAAGGACAAATCTTGACCTACCGCACCTTGCTTCAGCGTGTGTGGGGAGCTGAGTATGCGGACGAGACGGATTATATCCACACCTATATCCGTCGCTTGCGGAAGAAGATTGAATCTGACCCAGCTGAACCACAACTCATCCTGACCGAATCAGGGATGGGCTATCGCTACGAGCCTCCCAAAGAGGACATACCTCAGGTACTAAGCGAGACGATACGGATTATCAATCCACTGCCACAGGATGTCGGAGCGCGCTATATTGGGCGTGAAGCAGAAGTTGAGTCGCTTATCCAATTGCTCAAGGATGATACGCGCTTGATTGGCATCTATGGACGTGGAGGTGTCGGCAAGACGGCTTTGGTATGTAAAGTGCTGAGTGACATTGCCAACCGACAGACTCCTTTGGGTTATGATGGCATTGTTGCGCCGAGTGCTGGTACAACAGGCATTCTTCTATCACGCATTTTCCAAGATTTTAATCGCTTGTTTGATGCCGATATTGCTGTGTCGGATGAGACGCAACGCGACCTAATCCCCAAAATTACACATTTGATAGACAACCTCCGCAATGGACGATACTTATTATTTTTGGATAACCTAGAAGACTTGCAACATCCGGCGACACATGAATTAATAGATCGTGATTTAGCGACCTTCTTTCGTGTGGTATTGGAGCAAAGTCCCAATTTGCAATTAATTGTCACCAGCCGATTCCCCCTCCACCTACCGCATAATATGAAGGTGTTGGAACGTGTCATTGCATTGGATGATGGCTTATCTACTGAGGATGCGATTGCCTTATTGCGTGCCTGTGACCCCGACGGACTAGCAGGCTTGCGCGATGCACCTGATGACCTGTTACAGACAATTGCTCAGCGCACTCGTGGCTATCCTCGTGCTTTGGAAGCCGTAGCAGGTTTGCTACTCGAAGATTCGATTTTGACATTGGATGACCTCCTGCAAGATGACATTCTCTATACGGATGAAATCGAAGTTGCGTTGATGGAGAATACGATTCAACGTTTGGATGAGTCGTCTCTCCGTGTGCTTGAGTTGTTGGCACTGTTGGATACGCCAACGACGCAAGAGACCTTGACTCAGTTGCTCGATTCTCATCTCGATACTTTCCAATTACGCGCGATATTGAATCGTCTGATACGAGCGTATTTTGTCAAATATCAGCTAGAACAACGTACCTTCTCCCTTCATGCGATTGATGTGGATTATTTTTATCAGCGTCTGCCGGAAACAGGTGAGTTTAGTCAACAGTCTCTGCATGAGCAGGTGGCAGAGATGCTGTGGGAAGCAATGGACGAACATGGAACGCATAGTCAGTTGGCAACTCAATGGTTTCGGCATCAGCTTCGTGGACGGGATGTTAATGAAACCGGTCAACGCCTGCTTCAAATTGACCAAGCGCAGTTGTCTCCTCTGGGACGTTACGCCGAACTGAATGGGATGTATGCCGAGTTGTTGAATAAGGTCGAAGACGGATATTTCAAGCGGACGCTTCTTATGCGCTATGGCAAGTCGCAACGGGCGATTGGCGATGCTCAGGAAGCGATAACGACCTATCAACGTGCGTTGGATATGGGCGATGAAGTTGCGCCTGTTATGGATAAGTTGGTTCGTGAATCGGCTCATGGGCAGAATAATCTGGGCTGGGCGTATTATGATTTGGGACAATTTGATACGGCGCGCCAACGATGGCAAGAGGCACGCGGGATTTTTGAATATCTGAAGGACTTGCAGGGACAGGGCATTACGCAAGGGGGTATGGGTTGGGTGGCTTATCTGCAAGGGGAGTATGAGGAGGCGTTGTCTCATTTTGAACAGGCTTCTATGCTTCTTGATCAAGCAGGTGATGCGCGTGGTGTGGGGATTAACTTGGGGGATTGGGGGGAGGTACAAGCGAGTTTGGGGCATATAGATGAGGCTCTTCCCAAAATCATCGAGTCGTTGGCAATTGCAGACCGCTATAACTCGGTGCGGGAGAAGAGTTATAAGGGTGGTTATCTGGCGAAAGCCTATCTCTATGCGGATGAGTTGGACAATGCACTGGAAGCCATCAATGATGTCGTACAATACCCGGTGCCCAGCAATCAAGGGACGGTGTTGGCAATTCAAGGGATTATCCAGAGGCGATTGGGTCATAATGAACAAGCGATCAAGTCCTTTCAAGATGCGATTTTGGCAACGAATAAACTGCTCCAATATACGCAGGGCTTATATCAGGCAGTGTATGCCCGTGCATTGGCGAAGACGGGATTGGCTTTGTTGACCGAGCAACCGCTTGCCGATGCCCAGACGGATTATCACACGGCGACGACGCTCTCGAATGCGAAGGGGGTAATAGAGACGAATCTACGATTGTTGGATGCCTTCCAATCTGAGCGAGTTGAGTCCCTGCGCCAGATTTTGCGTCAGGAATTGTGATGGATTTTCGGCAGACACACGGGTCTGCTACTACAAAATATTTGTTATGTCTGATTAGTTATGATGATATACCCCCACAACATTGAGACAGCCTGTATCGTCATCGCCACGGAATTCGCCGATGATTTTGAGTTCGCGCAAGTCGCTTAAGACGTTGAGCATATCGCCTAGTGTGGCTGGCTCGTCTCCAATTTTGAACCAGCCCACATTAGCTTCTAATGGGACGGCATAGCGGGTGAAGTCGATGGATGGGTTGCCTATGGCTTGGTAGCGAAGGGTGAGTTCGGGCGTGCCGCCAACGAGCGAGACATTGAAGGGGACGGTGTTTTGAAGACCATCTGTTGCCGATTGATTGAGTTCATAGACAAGTTGTCCACCAAACCAAGCGGGTTGCTCGCCTAACAATGAGTCGGGTGCAATGAATTCCCATGCGGCAATGAAGTCGTCATCACTGGCACAGATATAGCCCTCGTCGTTGTGTTCGATGAGCGTTGCACCGTCGTCAGTGGCTGTCCAATCTTCGGTGTCATTGTCAAAGGTTGATTCGATGATTGCATCACCAAAGTCAATAACCGTATCTTGCCAGAGGACAAAATCAAGGCAACCACGCGCTGTGCCTGACCGATAGTTACCCAAGATGCGTATCTCAGTCAAGGAATCAAGGACGGCTTGGAATTCGCTTTGAGTCACGCGAATGGGGCTGTCCGCATGAAGCCATCCCGCTGTTTCGATAAGGGGGATGGTATAAGGTGTGAAGTTGGAAGCGGGGGTTTCGACATTAGCATAGACTATTGTCGCGCCGTCGTCTGCGACAATTTGAAGGGCTTGTCGTCTATCAAGAGGTGTACCTTCTTCGGATTGGCTGAGGCTATAGACGAGGGTTGTGCCGTAGCCATCGCTCAGAGTTTGTACCCATTCCTCTGGCGCGTTGTAGAACCACGGGGTATCTGCTTCGGCTGGCGTGTAGCAGATAAAGCCGTTGCCATCGTCATTTATTAAGTGTTCCAATTCAGCATCTGCAATGCCTACAATGCCCCAGTCCTGTGCATCCTTATTAAACTCGTTGACAAGCGTCGCCGAGAACAAACTCACAGGTTGGTCTAGGTTGGCGAGGGGCAGGGTGGATAGGGGTTCGACATCATAAGGAATAGGGTCGCTAGGTGGTCCAGCAGGGATGCCTTCATCATCTAGTGGGACTTGGGCTTGCATCCCCGCTACGATATTGCGTTCCACCCCTTCGGCTTTGAGGGTGGCTTCGCCTTCGATGATATTGGTCACTAAAGCATTGCCGGGTTGAGCTTGAAAATAGGCAGTTGAGCCAAGTGCAATATCGACCTCATTAAAGCGAAAGGTGACTTCACCGATTCCTTGTGGGGTTTGGACGATGATGCCACTATCGGGAACGGATTGGCAAGGTGCATCGCCTATACCTGTCTCGATGGTATAGGCTTGGACGAGACTGCTGGAATTATCGGGTGTGAGGCTGACATCGCCAAAGAGGAGGAAGGTGACAGCTTGTCCGGGAATCGCGCCTTCTACCTGTGCTTGGAGACGCATGAGGGCGACTCCCCATGATTCGGTGGCGACATCAATTTCGAGGCTGAGATTTTCGACATCGGCAATGCTGACAATATCGCCGGGTTTCTCGAAGGCAAGGCTGTCGGGTAGGGCATTGAGAAGAGTATTTCCATAGCAGACTTCGTTGCGTTGAGTCTCATTGCAATAGCTGTCGATTTCGCTGAGGGCAGAGACAATGCTGGGCGGGCATTCATCACTTGTTGAGACTGTAATGGTTGCTGTAGGAGGGAGGCTGGTTTCGGTTGGGGGCGGGACATCGGTAGACTCGTCGGCTTGGGTTTCAGTTGGTGGGGGTGAGGTGGGTTGCGTCGTTTCATCTGCAGGTTGGCAGGCAAGTAGAATAAAGCTGACGGTGACTAATCCAAGTAATTGTGCAAGCCGATTTGTCATGGTGATGTCCTCCGTGAAAGTGCTTGATTGTTTGAATTCAGTTTCATATAAGTTGGTTGGAATTTTTACCGTCGCACGGATGATATATGTTTTCGACGGTTGGCAGGCATGTTCCCGTTGTGGGAACGGTTAAAGTTAAAAACGAGTTTGAAAAAGATTTCAGACGACAGAATTTAGACATCAGATGTTTAGCTCTAGCAATTCAGCAGGTCAGCTTTCTGGGCTGTAAAGGTAAGATAGCTTCACTTATTCATTTTCATCGTATCATAAAACGGGGAGAAAATGGGATGCATCTGGCGATGCATATGCATCCGAAAAGGTCGCCTGATGTGAGACGACCTTTTGCTGATGAGAGGGTTTATTCTTCGGTGAATTCGGAGATGGTGAGGGAGTAACTGCCTTCGGTCTCGCCATCTTGTCCGCGATCCCGCATCACGACGACAAAGTAGGTTCCGGTTGAGGGGAAGGTGTAACGGTCTACGCCTGCCACATCAAAGGGGTCGGTGGGTCCCCATGCACGTACTTCGTTGCCATTAATGTCTTGAATGACTATGCGGGGAATCAATGTGCCATTCGTGCGGACAACATTCAGTGTGACTTGTTGTTCTCCGTCGGCTGAATATTCATAACGATCCATCCAATTGGCATTACTGAGTGTGCCTTCTATGCTGGTATCAAGTGTGAGGGTGTCAACGGTTTCTGTGAGTGCTGGACTGCCAATGCCTGCGCCATCAAGGGACACGGTGAGGACATATGTGCCTTCAGTACCACCGTTTTGTTCGCCTTCACGCAAGACGCGCACAGTGTAGGTTCCGGGTGTATCGAGTGTTTGTTGGAAGATGCCTGCATATGCTCCAGTTGCATCTGTCCAACCGCGACGTATTTCTTGTCCACTACCACCAAGTAGAATTACAGATGGACGGAGGTTGCCTGCTTCTTCTGCGGCGATATCGAGGGGGCGACGGACTTCAATGGTTATCGTATCTGCTGTCTCTGTAGTGAGTGTCCAATCTTGATACCATTGTCCATCTTCAAGTGCGCCGATGAGGGTTTCGCCGTAGACAACTTCACCAGCAATTGCATTGAGAATAGGATTGCCTACTCCTGCGCCTGCGAGGTGAACGATGGCGCGATAGGTTCCTTCTGTTTCGCCATCGAAGCGACGAGAACGGGTAAAGGCGAGGGTATAGGTGCCAGCAGAGGGGATATCGTAGCGAACCAAGGCAATATCACCACCTCGATCTGTGAAGCCAGTCCGAAGGGATGCACCATTGCTATCTAAGATTTCGATTTCAGGTTCAAGTGTACCGCCCAAACGTGCCATTTCGATTTCAAGGGTATCTGGGGCTGAGGCTTCAAGCGTATAGCGTTGGAACCAGTGTTCATCGGTAATGCGTCCTTCAAAAGGTACATTGTAGGTGACTTCGCCCATAGCTCCCTGATTGATAGCATTGTCTTCACCACTGGCAAGTAGTTCGACACTCAGTTCATACTCGCCTTCTGAAGCACCACTTGCCCCGCGTTCTCGCTGAACAATGATGGTATATAGCCCATCCGACGGTAGGTCAACATCTTCTATCCAAGCAACTGCGCCGGTTCTATCGGGTCCAAAGCTACTGCCAATGTTGTTGGCTGAGGCATCCAGAATGATGACATCGGGACGGAGCGTTCCACTGATTCGCTCAGCCCTAATGCTAATGCGGTCTGCCGAGCCGACGACGAATTCCCATTCTTGTTGAGATTGGGTGTTGTCGAGTGTGCCTGTTACGGATGTGTCATAACTGAGGGCGACATCTTCATCTTGTGCGAGGCTGATGGGGATAAGTAAAAGGAAGGTAATGATAGTGATGAATGTTGGTTTTTTCCACATTTGGGATGGTTCTCCTGTTTCATTTAGTGACGAGATAATTATAACATTCTGCATTAAGCCATGCTGATAAAAAGTATAAAAACGATGTTAGGGTTTAAGTTGTTAGTCGTTAGTTTTTTCGTGATTATCTGGGCGGTGATGCTGATTTAGGCGGTGTGTCGGCGGGTGATTAAGAGGTGTAAAAACGATAAATAAAGAATTGTGAAAACCTTAATGATTGTAGTGATATTTATCCACTATTGTAAAGGTGTGTCGTCATTATTCAGGAGTTATCATGATGCGTCGTCTTATTCTTTGCTTGATTGCTGTATTCAGCCTTGGACTAATCCCGACTTTTGCCAATGAAGATTCCATGATTCAAACGATTGACAATTGGTTGACGGATTGTTCGTATATGGTGTCGATCAATATCGAGATGGAATTTGCGTCTATGGACGACGCAGTTGATGATTGGTATGCGGTTGTGATATTCGATGGCAATGGTCAATTGGTCTCTGGTGATTTTCATCAACATGATGGATTGAGTGAGTCGGTAGGGGTAGGGCGGACGTTCCATGCACCGACAGCACGTCCCTTTATGGTGCAGGTCTATGATATTGCAGAACCGACAGAATGGGATGAAGCCGACCTCGTGAATGGCTTGCTATTAGATGAAGCGACTTTCGACCCCTCATCCTTCCATATGGCGTGTGCTGGTTTACCACTGGGCTTGGTCGATAAAGAAGATGACAATCCTGTGCTGACTTTGCTCAAGCAATTTGAAGATTAATCCTCAGTAATAAAAATGTCCATTGGGCAAGAGCCTTCCCATTCGTGGTGGGGTTGGAAGCCCATCAAATGCGCGATGGTCGGTGCTGTATCGAGAAGACTGATGGGACGGTCAATGATATAGCCCGACTTAATCTTTTGCCCTGCAATGCCCCATGGAATGGTCATATCTTCTGGCTTGTCTGTGCCGTGACTGCGATCATGTCCACCATGGTCGCTATGTAGAATTACCGTGTAATCACTCGATAGTGAATCGAGTAATTTTCCAACGAGTACATCGACATCTTTAATCATTTGGAGATAACCATCGGACATCCAACCATAAGCATGTCCGGCGATGTCGGTTGCTCCCATATAGACAAAGGCGAAGTGGGGTTGTTCGGTAGTGATGTATTGAATGGCTGTGTGGGCGACGTTTTGAGAATCAACTAATCCACCATTTGCTCGTTCAATGTAGTAGCTAAATTTGAGTGTTTCCGGTGTATTCAGGCTCCGTAGGGGTTCCCAACTATGGAAAAAGGCGGTATCCAAGTCTGCCATGAGTTCGATGATGCCGGGTAGCGGACGTGCCATAGGAGTATACACGTTGGAGGTGACCCCATGTCGTGTAGGTGGGACGCTATGAAAGGTGGACATATGGCAAGGAAGAGTAATCGAGGGCATGACGGATTGTGCAATGAGGGTGTGTGCGCCGGATTGATAGAACTGGTCGATACGCGGGCTGTATCCACTGAACAGTGCATCAGGACGTAAGCCGTCTACACTGATATAAATTACTTTTGTCATGTTCTTGCTCCTTATCCTATGGCTAATGCCATCACACCGATGACGATGACTAATGCGGCTGACCAACGCCGTTTGATTTGACCTTCTTTGAGCAGATATGTTCCCATCATCGCACCGATTAGAATGCTGATTTCACGAATGGGTGCGATGTAACTGACGGGGCTGAAGGTGAGTGCAGTTAAGACTAAGATGTAGGCGAGTGGGCTGAGTATGGCAATGCCAAGTGCTTCTTTGCGATGAGTTTGCCATTCATGCCTCACTTCATCCCAACGATGGCGTATCCACCAAGTGAAGACGAGGGTACGTATCAAATCACCTGACCATTCGTAGAGAATCGGTGGGATAAGCAGGATGCCCACAGCGTATTTATCCCAGATGGTGTAGGAGGCGATGATTGCGCCGATGGTGAGAGCATGTTTGATGGCGGGACGGGCGCGTGGGTCTTGGAGAGACTTGAATCCGTCCATAAAGATAAAGACACCCATACCAATGCTCAAGATGCCGATAATGGCGAGGAGTGTGGGGCGTTCATTAAAGAGAATTATGGCGGTGATGGTTGCTAAGAGCGGCCCTGTCCCGCGAGCAAGCGGATAGACCAGCGATAAATCACCTGTTTGGTAGCCTTTTGTCAGCATGGAAAAATAGGCGATGTGGAGGAGCCCTGTCCCCAACATAAAGACCAGCCATATGGGTGTGATGGTTTGCTCCATTAAAGCGAACGAGGCGAGAGCGAAAGGCGCGTAGATTAGGGTCATCAAGAAGGAAAAGAGCCAGATGAATGGCAAACCACCACCTGCGCGTTTGGAGAGCAGATTCCATGTGGCATGGAAGATGGCGGAGGTGAGGACAAGTCCCAATGCGAGTTGGGTCATGAAGGTGATATTCCCTTGATTGAGAATATGAAATTAATTGACTGAATTTGCCAATTATACTCAATTCAGGGGTGATGTCGATTTTTGTTCGGTATGTGAGTTTAATACATTGATCAGTTCTTCAATGGAGTGGGCGTTTTGTTGTTGCGTCGGGGTGTGGATATGCCAGTGATTGTTGTCGATTTGGATGTGAAGGCTGGAATCATCAGCGAGGGTATAGCCGTTGCGTTCTAGGGCGCGCTGTGTCCAGAGGAAGGTGGGATTATCGCCTGTGAGTTTGACGGATTTGGTGGCGTTGGGTGTCATCTGGAATGCGCCAGTGGATAGCTCAAAATGAACGCCCTCATGAGCAAAGGTGTCGGCGAATTGTCCATTGAGGACACAATCTTCGGGGGTTCCGTTGTGGATGTTGCCTTGTGATGACATGAGCCAGAGTTTATCAGCAGTGCGAAGGGCAAGGTCGAGGTCGTGTGTTGATAATAGGATAGCGCGGTCGTGCGTATGGGCGAGGTCTTTGAGGAGTTGCATGATTTCGACACGGCGGGGGAGGTCGAGGAAGGCAGTAGGTTCGTCGAGGAGGATGAGTTTGGGGTCTTGGGCAAGGGCGCGGGCAATCCAGATTTTTTGGCGTTGACCATCGCTGAGTTCGGCGACGGGTTTGTAGACGATGCCCTGAGCATCAACCGCGATGATGGCATTGTGAATGGCGCGTTCATCGTCTTTCGTAAGGCGACCTGTCCAATCCGTGTAGGGATGTCGTCCGAGTGCGACCAGTTCATAGCCTGATAATAAGCCGACATTTGGGCGTTCTGTGAGGACAATGCTGAGGTGTTGGGCGCGTTGGGAGACGGATAGTTGCGAAAGATTCTGACTGTCGAGAACAATTGTGCCGTCGAGTGGTGGTTGCATTCCGGCGATGGTGCGGAGAAGGGTGGATTTGCCGACACCGTTTGCACCAAGTAGACAAACCAATTCGCCTTTTTGGAGGTTGAGATTGAGGTTGTCAGCGATGATGTGGGGTGGTTTACGTCGGGATTTCGCATAGCCAATTGATAAGTTCTGGGTTCGGAGGATGGGTTGCTGGTTCATGAGGCGAAGGCTTTTTGCATGTTGCGCTGACGGAGAATCACACCGATGACGATGGGTGCGCCGATGAGTGCGGTGATGGCATTGAGTGGGAGTACGAGCGAACTGCCGGGGACTTCTGCGATGAAGCCAGCGAGAATAGCAACAATGCCTCCCATGAGGATGGTCGCTGGCACGAGGGTGCGATGGTTGGAGGTATTGAAGATGCTCCGACAGATGTGTGGGACAGCAATGCCAATGAAGCCAATGGGTCCACAAAAGGCAGTGACTGCCCCTGCCAATATGGATGTGCTAACGATGATTCCAATCCGTGCGCGCTGGACATTGAGTCCCATGCTTCGGGCATAGTTTTCGCCGAGTAGGAGCGAGTTGAGGGACTTTGATAGCAGGAGGGCGATGGTGAGTCCGATGAGGATGATGGGAGCGAAGATGATGAGTTGGCTCCATGTGACTCCGCTAAAACTACCGAATGTCCAATTGATGTAGGCTTGGATGCGCTCCGCAATGCTGAAATAGAGCAAGAGGCTGACGATGGCATAAGTGAGTTGTCCGAGCATGAGACCGAGAATCAATAATGTCATCGGGCTGTGAACATAGCGTGCCATCCACAAGACGAACATCATGGTGATACCTGCGCCAAGTGTCGCTGCCATTGCAAGTGCGAAATCACCCGTTAAGCCTAAGCCTGCCAACATTGTCCCGCCGACTGTGCCGACGGACAGAACAACCAAGGCGACTCCCAAACTTGCGCCAGAGCTAATCCCCAGAATGAAGGGGCTGGCAAGTGGATTGCGGAAGAAGGTTTGCATCATCAAGCCACTGACTCCGAGTGCTGAACCTGCGAGTAGGGCAGTGAGGGCTTTGGGCAAGCGGAACTTGAGGATGATGTTTGTCCATGAGGTTTTGTCGGCTTCTCCGCCGAGTAGGATGGTGATGATTTGGTCGAGTGGGATGTTGACGGAACCGACGGCGAGTGTGAGGAAAAAGATGGCGACTAATCCAAGTACTAACAACCACAAGGCGCGCGATGACTTGTGTATCTTGGGGATACGGTTTGCTGATGTGGTGAGTTGATAGTTGTTGGTGATTAGTTGCTGGTTGTTGGTCATACTGTCTTATTTACTTTATGGGCGCACAGCTGTACGCCCTTACATTTTTCTTTTTTATTCGAGGACGAAGAAGTAGACGAGTTCATGGTCAGGTAGAACTTTGGGATAGAGCATGGCGATAATGTCTAATAGGACAAGATGGGGATTGGTGACTCCGCTTTCGTAGAAATCGGCGGTGGTGTTGTAGACTGTGCCATTTGCCAAAGCAGAAAAGTCGGCGTAGCGTTCATCTTGTGCGAGTAAATCATCGAGTGTAAATACCCCAAATGCGTTGACCATCCACACATCGGATTCAAGAGTCGATTCATAGACGGTTTCAAAGTCGGCAAAGGCACTGATGTTGGGTGCAAGTTCGGCAAGGGCGATGGTTCCGCCTGCATCATTGATGAGTTGACCGGAATAGGTCTCTGCGCCGGGGATTGTCCATGAGTCCGTGAAGGATGAGAAGCTGTTCCAAAGGAAAGTGGCTGTATCGGCTGAGATGTCTTGGGCAAGTGATTGCGCTGTGACATAAGCCGACTCGATATCGCCAAAGAAAGCGTTGACTTCGGCTTCTGCATTGTAGAAGAGCGCGGTGAACTTAATCCATTCTGCCCGTCCGAGTGGAGACGATTCGACATAATCGGCATTGATAGCAACAGGTATGCCTGCATCTAACAAGACCGGATGCGCGTCGAATTCCGGACTGCCACTGCCGAAGGTCATGACTAGATCAGGGTTTGTATCAAGGATGAGTTCGATGTTGAGGGTTGCGCCTCCACCGACTTCGATGAGTTCGCCATCTTCCGCGAGAGCTAAGACATCGGGCGAGGTAGTGAAGGCAGTTGTATCCACGCCGACGAGGTTATCGAGCAAGTCCAGTTCGACAAAGTGGGGCAAGATGGTGGTGGACATAACAATCGAGTCTTCAATGGGGACTTCGATAATTTGAGCATCGTCGAAGCCATCGGGTGTAGGCGTGCCACATAGGAAAAGGACATATTGGAAGGTGTCATCTTCAGTTGCGCCGAACCATGGATTAAGCACATTGATGACCTTGTAGTGGTTGAAATATTCAACCGTAAAACCCAGTGCATGGTCGATGGTGAGTT
Organism: Anaerolineae bacterium; assembly: GCA_028284565.1. The sequence goes on from JANQRM010000150.1 coordinate 14,203, forward strand.
TGTCGGGAAAATAATCGACATCAGAGTCATAATCGGTGACGCAGACATTGGTGTCTTGTGCTGAGATGGGTATCAGCGTTAATAAGATAAATAAGAGAGAGATACTGGTACGAGTAAATTTAAGCATGAATCGCCTCCATAGAGCGGGTGATGAAATTCGCATAGTCAGAAGCGATGGTTAGCTGGCTGATTTTGTTGATGGAAAACCGTTGGCTGGGAATAAAAAACCCACCAAGCGGCGGGATGTTGTGTGAGGTCATATCCACGCTCGCTTCCTTTTACGCGAAAGGTCGCAACGAGCTAAAACGTAGGCAGGTAATCGGGCTTCAACATACAAGATGTTGTTACCGTTGCGCGACAGCACCGGACTTTCACCGGTTTCCCCTATTTTGTAGTCTGCGTCCGGGCAGGACTACACCATAGTTTTAGTGTGCAATTGTTAAGTGAGTTAAGCATAGCAGGGAGAGGATATTCTGTCAATTTGAGATAGTCTATTTCGCATAGTCATTAGGATAGAAAAATAGAAATAGGGAGGATTTGACAGGTAGGGTACACTTTTGAGGATATATTGATTTGAAGGATTCTTGTTGTATGGCATTGTTAGAACGTGAATCACCCAAAGGTAAAAAAGTCTCTTTATTGGTCACTTGTATTGTCGATATGATTTATCCTCAAACAGGGATGTCTGTTGTTGATATTCTGGAACATCTTGATATAGACGTAGAGTTCCCAGAAGGACAAACTTGTTGTGGACAACCTGCATTTAATTCGGGTTATCGTCCTGAAGCGAAGACGGTTGCTATCCAAACTCTGAAAACTTTCCAAGATGCAGAAGTCATCGTTTGCCCATCTGGCTCTTGTTCCGCAATGATTCGCCACGAATATCCCACACTCTTCAAAGCTGACCCCAAATGGGAATCATTAGCGAAACACCTCGCCAGCATCACATGGGAATTCACTGAGTATCTGGTGGATGGCTTAGGTTTGCGCGACCTCGACCTTCGATTGCCGACACAACAGGCATTTGCGTTCCATGATGCATGTCATGGCTTACGACTCTTGGGATTGGGGCAGGCGAGCCGGACATTGTTGAGTAATCTGCAAAATGCCATGGTTATTGATTTGCAAGATTGTGATGTATGTTGTGGTTTTGGTGGAACATTTAGTGTCAAGATGCCACAAGTGAGTAATGCGATGCTTCAGAAGAAGATGGGACATATCGACGAGAGTGACGCTGAGACGATTGTGACGGGGGATGTCAGTTGTATGACGCAGATGAATGGGGGACTCTCACGCAAGAAGTCCAAGAAGCGAGTGCGCCATATTGCGGATGTGCTAGCCGAGGGGTTGCAAGGGGAGGCGAAGTCATGAAGGTGCAATCGAATAATTTTGTCGCACTTGCTGATATTGCCATTCACAACGATTCGCTTCAAACAGCGGTTTCATCTGGGACGATGACAGGTTATACCAAGCGATTATCTGCCATGTATGGACAAGGTGAATTCCATGGGCAGGAGTTATGTCAGCAGGCGGCGAGAGCCAAACGGCGGGCCTTGAAGAAATTGCCAGATTTGTTGGAACAAGCCGAAGCCAATCTGCAAGTAAATGGAATCGAAGTGCGCTGGGCGGTGGATGCTGATGAAGCCAATCAGCATGTGATGGAACTGATCCGACAGCATGGCGTGAAGACGGTTGCCAAAAGCAAGAGTATGGCGACGGAAGAAATTGGGCTGAATCATGTTTTAGAAGCAGAAGATATTGAAGTTATCGAAACGGACTTGGGTGAGTATATTATCCAATTGAATGGCGAAACACCAAGCCATATCATCACGCCTGTGATTCATAAAACCAAAGCAGAAATCCGCGATAT
>JANQRM010000186.1 GCA_028284565.1 Anaerolineae bacterium
GCCAGCGTAGTCTAGCAAAAATCCCGATGAGTCGCTTGGGGACCATTGATGAATTTGGTCGCGCTGGAGCGTTCTTGCTCTCCCCAGCCGCGAGTTATATCACAGGTGCAAGTTTGCAGGTGGATGGTGGGCAAATGCGTTCTGTTTAATCATGGATGATTTATTATTCGGTTCGGCAGTACAAATTGCACGAGCTATACGCGAGAAACAAGTCTCCTGTGTGGAGGTGATGCAAGTGCATCTCGATAGAATCGAGGCGGTAAATCCACAACTGAATGCGCTAGTCTATCATCAACCGGAAAAATTACTTGCTGAAGCTCACGCCAAAGATGAAGCCATTCAACGGGGTGAGTCAATCGGCGTATTGCATGGTGTTCCTGTCACGATTAAAGATAATATCGGCGTGGCGGGAATGGTGTGTACGACTGGGACGTTAGGCTTTGCGGATAACATCGTCGAACAAGATGCCACGATGGTCAAACGCTTGCGGGAGGCTGGCGCGATTATTGTGGGATTGACGAATATGCCTGAACTCGGTGTCGCCTTCGAGAGTGATAACTTAGTTTATGGGCGCACGAATAACCCTTATGATCTGTCACGAACAGCAGGTGGCAGTAGTGGCGGTGAATCAGCAATTATCAGCGCAGGTGGATCGGCAATTGGGCTTGGCAATGATGGCGCTGGTAGTGTACGAACTCCGGCAGGTTGGTGTGGAATGGTCGGCTTGAAGCCAACGACAGGACGATTACCCGTGACTGGTCATGTCACGACTTCCTATAGTGGCTATTATCCGGGCGTGTCATCGGATGGTCCCATGGCGCGCACTGTGGAGGATATCAATCTGGTGCTACCAATAATCGCAGGTTCAGATGGTTATGACCCAGCAATTATTGATATGCCGATTCGTAATATGCGAGAAGTCGATGTGTCATCATTACGCATTGCTTATTACACGGATGATGGTTACTCCACACCCGATGAATCAATTCAGCAGACAGTTCAGCAAGTCGCTACTGCCCTTTCGGAAATGGGCGCGCAAGTGACTGAGGTACGTCCAAGTTGTCTGGGAGAAGCCCATGAGATGCGGATGAAATTTTATGCGCTGAGTCTGCATAGGATTGAAGAGACGCTCGCCAAGATGGGAACGGAAACTTATAGCCTACTGCTCCAACGGTTTTTAGATACTGTCGCACCCTACAGAGACTTGGGTCGATCAGAACTGATTGACCTCACACGACAATTGGGTAACTTCCGTCATCAGATGTTGCGCTTTATGCAGGATTATGATGCGATTCTTTGTCCCTTGAATGCGAATGTCGCACCCAAACATGGCGAAAGCTCATTTGAAGATGCGAGTTATACGATTGCGTTTAATCTGACAGGGTATCCGGCTATCTCGGTTCGCGCTGGCACGACGGATGATGGCTTGCCGATTGCGGTGCAGGTTGCGTCTCATCGCTGGCGTGAGGATATCGCCTTAGCGATTGCCTATCAAATTGAACAACATTTCGGGGGTTATCAGCGACCTGAAATTTAGCATTTCAACCTTTCGTAAGGGCGTTGGTCTCTTGTGTCTACGTGAGCGCGAACCGCCCCTACATAAATTACATATTTCAAAACTGAATCGAGAGTTATATGTCAGCCTATCAGGAACTTGCCCAACACATCGCCGAATACAATGATTTATTGAACATCCTCAACGTTCTCAAGTGGGATATGCGGACGCAGATGCCACCGGGGGGTGCATCCACACGCGGACAACAACTCGCCACACTCAACAAACTAGCGAAAGAGAAGTTTGTCAGTGAGAAAACGGCGCGCTTACTCGACTCTGCGGAATCTGAAGTTGCCTCTGAGGATAAGGACTCGTATCGAGTACGTGCAGTCCAACAAACCCGCGAGTATTATGAGATACAAAAGCGGATTCCGGCAGAGATTGTGGGAGCCATTGCTGAACTCGCACCGGAGTCGGAGCATGTGTGGGCGACAGCACGGCAAAATGATGATTTCAAACAGTTCGCCCCTTATTTAACAAAGATGCTCGACCTCAATAAACAACTGGCTGATGCAATCGGTTATGACGATCATCCCTATGATGCGATGGTCTTTGAATATGAACCCAGTATGACGGCGAAGAAGTTACGGGTGATATTCGGAGAGATGCGTGATGGACTCGTGCCGTTTTTGAAGCGGATTGTCGAAGCGGATAAACCACTCGCCGAAGACTTATGGCGACATGAGTATCCGATTGATAAACAAAAAACCTTCGCTCTGGATGTTGTCCAAAAGATTGGATATGACTTAGAACGCGGACGGCTAGATATTGCCCCTCATCCATTTGAAATTTCCTTTACACGGCAGGATGTACGTATTACCACGCGCTATGACAATAAGTATTTCCCGATGGCGTTTTTCGGGACGATGCATGAGGCGGGACATGGACTCTATGAGCAGAACATCTCCCCTGAGCTGACTCGAACCGCCCTCACCACCGATTTTCTCGGTCAATATGCGGTGGGCGGGACAAGCTATGGCGCGCATGAATTTTCATCCCGTCTGTGGGAGAATCAAATCGGGCGCAGTCGGACATTTTGGGAAGTACATCTGGATGATTTGAAAGCGGTTTTCCCAGAGCAATTGGCGAGTGCCGACGTTGATTTATTCTATCGCTCTGTAAATCGTGTCAAGCCAAGTTATATCCGTGTAGAAGCAGACGAAGTGACCTATAACCTGCACATCATGCTCCGTTTTGAGATTGAATTGGGTTTGCTGGATGGGACGATGGATGTGACGGATTTGCCCGATATTTGGAATGCGAAGATGGAGGAATACTTGGGAGTGACTCCACCCAACAATCGGCTGGGTGTCTTACAAGATGTCCATTGGTCAGGAGGTGGTTTTGGCTCATTTCCCGGTTATTCGGTGGGCAATCTAATGTCCGCACAGGTTTTTGCCAGCGCACATGCCAATATCGACAATCTCGATGGGAATCTTCAAGCTGGGAATTATCGCCCCCTGCTCGATTGGCTAAGGGAAAACATCTATCAACATGGACGCGCTTATAACGTCACCGAATTGCTCCAACGCATTTCAGGGAATGATTTACAAGTACAACCTTATATGGATTATCTGGAAGCTAAGTTTACGGATGTCTACAATTTGTAGTCAAAAGCTAGAGACGAAGTAAACGGGGGTCGAGGACATCGCGTAAGCCATCACCCAATAGATTGAAGCCCAGCTACACCGAGCATAATCGCCAATCCGGGGAAGAGGATGAGAGCCATGGTGTGATTTCGGCTAATCCACGGTTCTCACTCAGCATCAAGCCCCATGAGGTTTCAGTTTGTGTCCCCAGCAAGAGGAAACTTAAGCATCCATGAGTTCAGTACAGGAATATCAACAGGACGCAAAATACGAAGCTGTAAATGGGACATTTAAATTAATCTAAACTTGTCAAAATGAAATAGTAACCAGATAACACGAATATTGGCAAGATAATCGGACAGATGGTAAGTTTTGGAATATTAGGCTTCGTCTTCCGCAAAGGGTTTAATGATGTACACAATCGGTCTGGACTTTGGGACACTGTCTGGCAGAGCAATTTTGGTGGATACCCGCGACGGTTCTGAAATTGCCGAGTCTGTGGCAGATTATCCGCATGGGGTGATGGATAGGCAACTGCCATCTGGCACACGCCTCCCACCAGAATGGGCATTACAGCATCCCCAAGATTATCTGGACGTTATCTCAACAACTGTGCCAGCTATTCTAAACCAAAGTGGTCTCGACCCTGCCCAAGTCGTCGGTATCGGCATTGACTTCACTGCCAGCTCTCCCCTACCCACAACAGTCGATGGCACACCCTTATGCTTCCTCGATAAATTCCAAAACGAACCTCATGCCTATGTTAAACTCTGGAAGCACCATGCCAGCCAACCACAAGCTGACCTTATCAACGAAGTCGCCCGTGAGCGTAATGAAGTATGGCTCAAACGATATGGTGGCAAATACTCGTCGGAATGGTTCTTTAGCAAGTTGCTCCAAATCCTACAGGAAGCACCAGAGATTTATGCCCAAATAGATAACTTCATCGAAGCCAGTGATTGGATCGGCTGGCAACTCACCGGGCAGATGAGTCGCAATACCTGTGTGGCAGGCTACAAGATGCTCGTTCAAGATGGGCAATATCCATCGGAAGATTACTTTGGTGCGCTTCATCCCGATTTTCGCCACGTCATTCGTGATAAAGTTCCCGGAGATTTTGCATCGCTTGGCAGTTCAGCTGGTGGGCTAACAGAAACCATGGCGCAACATCTCGGTTTACCAGCTGGCATTGCTGTGGCAGTTCCGGTTATTGATGCACACGCCTCCGCACCCGCGGTTAAAGCTACCCAAGCTGGCACGATGGTGATGATTATGGGAACCTCTACTTGTCACATGATGTCCGCCGAATCAATGGAAGATGTCGATGGAATCTGCGGTGTTGTGGATGGGGGTATCGTTGATGGACTTTATGGCTACGAAGCTGGGCAATCGGCTGTTGGGGATATTTTCGCGTGGTTTGTCGATCATGCTGTCCCTGTTGAAACTCATCAACAAACAGAAGCCGAGGGGATGGACATTCATGCGTACTTAGAGAAAGAAGCCGCTAAACAATCGGTGGGTGAGCATGGTCTGCTTGCGCTTGATTGGTGGAATGGCAATCGCTCAACCCTAGTCGATACGGAATTGAGTGGTTTGCTTATCGGTGCAACCCTCGCCACCCGCGCACCCGATATTTATCGCGCGCTTATCGAAGCCACCGCCTTTGGCACACGCGAAATTATCGAAGCCTTCACTGATAACGGGATTGAAGTCAATGAACTCGTCGCCGCAGGAGGTCTTCCCGAAAAGAATGCCCTCCTGCGTCAAATCTATGCTGATGTCACTGGACGGAGTTTGAAGCTCGCCGGGTCTGCCCAATCGCCTGCACTAGGCTCTGCGATTCATGCGAGTGTCGCCGCTGGTGTGTACCCCACGATTGCCGAAGCCGCTGAGAATATGGGCAAACTTAAAGATGAAGTCGTTCATCCCATTCCAGAGAATCAGCGTATCTATGACCAGCTTTATGCGGAATACCGCAAACTCTATGATTATTTCGGACGTGGAAACAACAATGTCATGAAAACTCTCAAACACTTCCGCAACACTGCCAAAGGACTCGCCGAATGACACTCGAAGTCGTGATATTTGATATGGATGGCGTATTGGTTGACTCGGAAGTCTATTGGAGCGTATCACGCATCGAATTCGCCAAAGATAGAGGCAAAGACTGGACGGATGAGTATCAGCGACTTGCGATGGGGCGCAGTACGATAGGCTGGGCGCAGGTGATGCAAGAACAACTCGACCTCGACCAATCACTCGATGACATCATTACTGAGATGAAACAGCGGGTCATCGCCCACTATGAGGAACGTCTACCCACCCGCCTCGGCGCATTGGAAGCTGTCAAGCTGGCATCAGAACATTATCGAGTGGCACTTGCATCTGGCTCTCCTACCGACATTATCCAGCGTGTGATGCAACTGACAGAACTTGACCAAATCTTTGAAACGATGGTGTATGGGGACACGGTTCCCAATGGCAAACCCGCCCCCGACATTTATCTGGAAGCGATGAGTCGCCTCAAGGTCTCGCCAGAAGTCTGTGTGGGAATTGAAGATTCTGCCAACGGGATTCGCTCTCTAAAGAATGCGGGAATCCGTGCCATCGCCGCCCCTAGCCCTGAGTTTCCCCTGCCCGATGACGTTCTCGAACTCGCTGATGCTCATATCACCGATATGCAGGATTTGGATTTGGATTTGTTGCGACAGTTTAACTAATCTGAGCTGGGATAGCCACCACCACCTGCTGAGTTTGTTCCGCGTTCATCGGCGACGCGTTGGACAAAATATCTGACCATTCTCATTATCCATTACTTCTCTCCTTGCTCTGAATCAGTTGCTGACATTCCGCAGGGTACTTTTCAAAAACAGAGATTTTATTTCATTTTCCGGAGAAACCAGCACAAAGTAATTCAAAAGAAGGAAAACAGTGATGATGAACCAATTGTGAGAATTGAATAGGATGCTAATTCATGTTGCTTGGTACAGCCCACAGATGAATAGCTAGATCAATAGTCACTAGAAATCTGCCATCAGGGCTGAATTCTACGAACCAAGTTGAACCAGTTTCTAGTCGAATAATCGGCGGGCAAACACAGCCAATTTGCCTAATAGTAACATTGGGATTCGTTCCATTATTAATCACAATTAGTTGACCGTTTGGTGATAGTGTTGTCGAGTCATTGCCTCCTGCAATACAAGAGACTTCGCTCAGAGTGGACGTATTCCACATTCTACACTGAGTGCTAAATGAGTATGGGTTCAATCCCCATGCCAGTATATATGTGTTGGTCGGATCAAATTGTAAGGATCTAAAAAATTCAACTCCTTCTACTTCAAAGATAATCTCACCATTTGATATGTTCCAGAATTGAATAGGACTATACCACTGGATTGAGCCTTGTGTTTCATGATATTGAGGGTGGCTTACCCATACTAATCCTTCAGGTGTAAACCCCGCACTATAATAATCATCTGTAGCATTGTCTAGTGGCGGTTGTATCTCGAAAATCATGTTACCGGTTTCTATATCCCATATCTTTACAACTCGGTCCTGATTACCTGTCAGTAGTAATTCGCCAGCATAGTCAACACTCCAGTGACTTGCATCTTCAACCCGCAGAATTTCACTGCGAGTTAATGTATCATGTACGCTCACAGCACCTTCATAATTCCAATGGATGTATTTGCGAACATCATGAGTAGTAGAAAACCATAGATTATCTTCTACTACTTCCAAATTACTTGCAAGTATTTCGCCTGTTGCAGTCTCAACTAGTGTATATTCTCCCGTTCGTCTTGATAATAGTAGTTCACTGCCCTCAGAACTAAAGTCTAACCACTCAGACTCTATTTCAATGCCATCAATGATTCGTGCCAAGTCTAGAGTTTCTAGGTTCACAAATTCTAATTGTCCATGACTGCGTGCCATTGCTAATTCAGAACTATCTAGATTAAAACCTGCGGAGGAAAAACTATCTATATCCCAAGTTCCAACTTCAATCAATTTATCAGCATTTTCAGCAGTAATAACTTCAAATTCCGTATGATTTTGAGCTATGGTGTTCAATGAAAATAGAACCATTAGAAATAATACAGCCGAAGATAATCTCACTCTGTGACCTCCACAATAAAGTCTCCACGATATTTTTCATTTAATCCGAACTAGGATAACCTCCCCCCACTGCCAGAATCGGTGCCGTGTTCATTGGTGGCACGCCGGGCAAAACATCCAGCTACTATTAGTCTTTATTTCCTTGTTCTGAATCCGTTGGGATATATTCATCGTAAATTGTTTCCATCTCAAGTGTGAGCAAAAGACCAAAACGGTTAGTTTTTTTGAGCAGTTCAAACAGGCGTTTGCCATATTGAATACGTTCTTCTAGTTCATCGGGTCCACTTCGTTTATTAATGTACAAAGAATATTCGAAACTCTGTGAACTTAGCACACCAGAAGGCATATGATCTTCTTGAATGTAGCCACGATAGCTATTGTCTTCTATATCTTCAAAACCTATTTCCCATCGCGGAACCGTTGAACTGTCGATCAATGTAATGCCTAGTATATCTTCGAGTTCTTGCGCCAAATTCCCGCTATCTAAATCAGTACTAATACAAATAATGACATGACGTTGCTTCTCATTTTGAAATGGGTGATTAGCGATTATATTGTTAACTATCTGTTTATCAGAGACTTGGTTAATAGTCATTCATTTAATCCGAGCTGGGATAGCCACCACCACCTGCTGAGTCGGTTCCACGTTCATCGGCGACACGCTGGGCATAATCATCCGCACGATAGGCAGAGATTGGGTCGGGATTCAGTCCCATCTCGATACGGACTTGGGCTAAGAGAGGGCGAATGTCTGTCTCAAAGGCATCGACCAACACCCGATGCGCGCCCAAGACATCCCCTGCTTGTTGCTTTTGGGCTAGGGTAGGGTAATCGACAATCAAGGCTTTGGCATAGGCGGTTTGTGCATTCAATACACTCAATAACATCGCTTCCAGCTTGGGTTCGATGTTGTGGCTTTGGTCAATCATATAAGCGACATTGTTAGCTAAATCGCCCGCGTTGACCAATTCGACAAATATCTCAAAGAGTTCAAAGGGATTGTTTGTCCCGACAATCAAATCGTCATCTGCATAGCGTCGTGCGTTGAAGTGGAATCCACCCAGCCGTCCTTCATCCAGCAGGAAGGCGACAATGTGGGCAATGTTCGTGCCTTGCGCGTGATGTCCTGTATCCACCAAAACCTCGGCGTGTTCACCCAACTTTAGTGCCGTTGCATATGCCATGCCCCAATCAGCGAAGTCGGTATGATAGAAGGCTGGCTCAAAGAATTTGTATTCGATGAGCATACGGGAATTGGCAGGGAGATGCTTATAGACCTCGCCTAATGCCTCTTCCATTCGATGTTTTCGCGCACGGATATTATCTTGACCTGCATAGTTCGTGCCATCAGCAAACCACAACCTGAGGATATCGCTCTCGGATTTTGTCATGATTTCGCAACACTCCACCATATGGGCGACAGCTTCCTCGCGGACACTACCAGAGGGATGCGTGATGCTACCTAATTTGTATTGGTCATCTTGAAACACATTAGGATTAATCGCGCCGATCTGAATACCCTTATCAACAGCATATTGCTTGAGTGCATCCCAGTCGTCCACTTTGTCCCATGGGATATGCAGGGCGACAGAGGGAGCAATGCCTGTCAGAGAATGGATATAAGACGCATCCGATAACTTTTCATAGACATTCCTCGCCGCTCCCGGATAGGGGAAAACCTTGAAGCGTGTCCCGCTGTTGCCATAACCCCATGATGGCGTTTCGATATGTTGCTGTTTGAGCTTTGTCTTGACGGACTCCACGTCTATCCCCTTCGCGGAGAGTTGATCAGCTAAATAATGATATGCATCGTTTGTGGTCATGATTCATCCTTTTGGCAAACAGTGTGCTATAATGCACTTATAGTCGAAAGTTACATTTGCTTTCGTTTATTTTCAGTTTAGCCAACTTGAGGATGTTTTGCCACTATGCCGACACAACTCTTTTTGGAGGAACGCCGACGCAAGATTTTGGAACAACTGAGTCAACATGGGCGCGTATTCGTCAGTGACTTGAGTGACCAACTCAACGTCAGTGCAGTCACCATTCGGCAAGACCTCAAAGCCTTGGAAGCCGAAGGTTTGCTGGATAGGACGCATGGTGGCGCGGTTGAGCCGAGTGCGAAACCTCCAACTTTACAGCGGGATTTGTCCTTTGATATTCGACGTGCGAAAAACTTCCAAGAGAAAGATGTCATCGGGCAATCTGCGGCTGAATTGATTCAACCGGGCTATGCCATTGCGCTCGATGCCAGCACCACCGTCGTAAGCCTTCTCCCCTACTTGCAATCAATTGATGGACTCACCATCGTGACAAATAACCTACTCGTTGCTCAACATTTGCTGGACTATCCCCATATTCAAGTCTTTCTGCCAAGTGGTAAACTGCGACGCGACTCCTTCTCTGTGGTAGGCAATCCAGATAGCCTGCCTGATATTAATTTGAATATTGGCTTTGTCAGTGCGTGGGGGATTTCGTCAGAAGCGGGGTTCACAGAAGTCGATGAAGATGAGATGGATATGAAGCAAGCCCTTCTCTCACGATGTTTCCAGAAAGTCGCGTTGGTCGATAGTAGCAAGTGGGGGCAAATCGCACCCTATACCTATGCTTCGCTCGGCGATATAGACCGCATCATCACGACAGATAATACCTTACCGACTGTCCTTCGAGAAGTCCGCCCACATGTCAAGCACTTGCAAGTGGTTCCGCTATCTTCCGCTTAATCTTCGATAGTCGATAATTGCTTGAAATACAAAAAGGTCGCCGATTCGGGCCACGAGAACCAATGCCGCGCAACAGGTAAACCTGTTTGGGTATCAAAGGCTTCGGGTAATGCGCCATCCGCTTGAGAAACCAAGAATTGCTTGGCAAGTTCAGCTTGGGCTTGTTGTTCATCACCCAGAATCTTTGCCACAATATACGCCTGTACATTCCCCAACGACCAGCCTCCTGGTGTATGGATGGAGCCTAGGGTTGCCAACTCACCCGTCGCAAACCCTCGTTCATTCTGTTCAGAAAAGGCATAGTCGAGGGTGGCGCGCCAAATGGCATCATCCTTGTCACAAAAACCCCATATCGGAGCAAGAACCGTGGGGAAATCATTGGCATCATGATAAAAAACGTGTTCGCCTTTTGCGTCGGTGACATAAGAAAAAATCGTCTGCCCGTTATATACAGCTGGGAAGTATTCATAAACTGCACGATGGACACGGTCCGCTAATTCTAAGAAGTTGGGGCGATTCAACAGTTTTGCTAATCGTCGCAGGGTGTACCAGAGCAGAACATGGCTCGAAAAATGATAGGGCATGGGTAAGGGGTCATCCGCTGGTGATTCTTCCGTTTGGAACAAGCCTAAACCCTCGACTTCACGCGCAATCAAGTCATCCACACACTGATTAACCGTATCCTGCAATCGAGCGAACAATTCCTTATCCGCAGTTGCTTCAAAATAGTCAGCGAACTCCAGTAAGGGGAAGATATGCTGGTCCAGTTGGTACAGACTATCTTTGACTTTTCCATTAATAAAATAAGCCCGATACCATGCCCCATCAGGACGCTCAGCAACTTCAAATAGCCAAATCAAATGGCGACGTATTTGTTCGCGCATGTCATCGCGCCAGGATAAGAGAGCCATTGCTTGATAATAGGAGTCTCGATTCCACGACAGAGGCAACAATTGATGATCCGTTATCATGCAGGTCGCATCCTCGCCCATGGGTATGCAAGATTGTCGCGCATAGACAACTGCACGACGCAACATCGAATCTTCTGGACAATCCGCATACTGCCAACCCGACCAATAGCCTTGCCAAGTCCTTAGATTTTCTTCGAGGAGTTGATTCCCCTTTTGGTACAGTGCATCGAATTGCTGTCTTGCCTCTGTTGCTGTTTCGCCAAAAGCAAAGTACAAGGCAAAAGTCTGAGCATCCAAGGAGTCTAAGCGTTGCCGTGAAGTCTCATCCTGAAAAACGAGTGAATTCGCCTCTCCAACCCCAATAGCCCCGCTATTCATTGCCACTGCCAAAGGCAAGTTCACATTTTCTAAAATCGTAACTGTGTCATCTTGCTGAATAATATTTGTCTTAGCAGAAGGAGCTTTTCGTACACCCCCTTCGGTAATCTGGGTATAAGCACAGCGTTGGAGCCACATCTGCCCTTTCCACTGTGTCCGAATATCTACATCCGACAATTGCCACAGCTGAACAACACCAGCAATCGTCTCCGATACAAAGGTATATACCTCCGCCCAACGACCGTTTTCTAATTGAAAGCGCGTATAGGGTATGGCATATTCAACAAGTCCGACATCACGCTTGACGATAGGCTCGGCGATGTGCAAACCAAATCCTTCAGCTAGCCGAAACTTAGCACGATATTGACGAACTGCAGTCGCATCAAAAGAGTCCGCCTGTTGAAACGGCGGAACAGCATTCAACGTGACATATCCGTGTTCCGCATGATACAAATTGATGGATACCAGACGACCATCAAAATTGACACTACCGGTCACACCTCGCGCACCAAAATCGAGGGGTTTTTGCCCTTTTGTCGTTACATCAATTGGCAGAATGTTGTGATGAATCATGTACCCATTCTTGTTTGCAGTTAGTTGAGCAAAAGACTTGATTTGAGAATCCGCTACGACAATAGCGATTTTCTTCCTGTTCTGAAATGGAATGATACTACAATTTGTCAGCCTGCATCACCTGAAGGGTGTGTTTGGTTAGCAACAGTGTACTCTTGTGGCGTAATTGACGGCACTTGTGAAGTGTTTATTGAATAAAACAATGACTTAAGCAGTGGTTGACCAACTCAAGTTCAGCTGAATAATTAAGGGAATCTGCCAACTGTTTTATTTCTTAATGTTTCGTCAAGAAAACTCGGCTATAATGACATTAGTTGACACTTCACTGTACGTCATGATAATTCCCTGACAACGCGGACGTACAGTTGGGACACACGGAACACCCTTCAAAATGCTTCGTGCGTCCCTTTTTTGATTCAAGGTTGCTCATAGACAGTAATCATGCCTGCAAAAAACACCACATCCCAATCAGCCACAACCTGCATCATCTCGGCAACCTGAGGGATATGCACCGCACCCCAATTGCGCCACAAATTATCGACAACCACAAAGCGTGCTTGCTGATACTCCGTATCAAACACAAAACGGTCTGCAGATAAGTCACCCGGTAAATGAACCGCATCTCGTCCATCCGCAATCGCCGACATTTGGAATTCCGCAACATGAATAGTTGGAGCAATCATCCAACCAATCGGTGCTGAAGTCACCACTAGGTCTCCAGCATCCGCATGTTCATTAATATAGTCCGCAACAGACCGCGCTGATACACTATCCACTAAAAAGACATCAATTTCTGTGAGGATTGTTTCGTCAGCGGATTGAAGCGTTCCCCATGTTAGCGTTAACAGAGGCAAAATGAGCAGGACTCGCATACCCCAAGATGCAATCCTATTGTCAAATTGCTCCTTACAGAATGCCCATGACCGCATCAAGAAAAAGCCAACACCAATGGTAACGAGGGGCAAAAAAGGCAACACATAATACGCACTCAAGCTAAACAATGGCACGGTTCGCCCGACTACGAGCAAGGGAATTAAGCTAATCAACATAACCGTCCGCAGAGATTTCGATTCGATCAAGAAGATTCCCAACAAGCCCAATAACCACCATGGATTTTGGAGCAGGGTAAGAAAGTTTTGATTCAATAAACTGAGTTGTGAGATGAAATCCCCGCCACCTGTTCGTGATAAGGTATAGCCCAAATCAAAGAGAAACAGTTCCGGTATCGTCACCAATTGCCCGATGAAGTAGAGTCCCAAGGGCAAGCAAGCCACACCTATTGCCCAAATCGCATCTCGCCAGCGAACACCGATGA
>JANQRM010000284.1 GCA_028284565.1 Anaerolineae bacterium
CAATGAACCAATTCTCGGAGTTAGGTAATGCGCCCTCGCGTAAGGCTGGTATAATCCCTGCTTTGACGACGCTAGATTTCCCACTGCCACTGGGACCGATTACGGCTAAGAAGCGTTGTAATTGCGACGGCGTTTGCATCTGTTGGAGCAAAATACTGACGAGTTTCTGACGACCATAGAATTTATCGCCATCGGACTCTTGGAAGGCTTGTAGCCCTTTGTAAGGGTTGGGCAGTTCGACATCTTCATACATGGAGAAGTCAAACTCTTCATAGACATCCCTACCCCCACTAACCAATTCGCGGAATTCTTTGGCGAGGTCAAGGACGGAGGGATAACGCGCTTCTGCATCTTTCAATGTCGCCCGTTGGATAACCATATCGAATTCGGCATAATCTGGGTTGGTATCGCCGATGGGTGGTAAGGGATCGGTCAGGTGGCGCATGATAATCTGACTAGCGGTCTCTTCATGATACGGATGCTTGCCTGCCAAGAGTTCATATAGCACCACACCGAGCGCATAAATGTCCGTCTGAGGAGAAATCTTTGCGCCTTGAATCTGCTCTGGAGGAACATAATGTATCGACCCTGTTAAGCCTTCGTCTTCATCGGCTCCCTCAATGTCAATTGCATCCGCTACTTTAGCAATCCCGAAGTCACTGAGATAAGCATTCGAGTCTTGGTCAATCAGGATGTTATCAGGCTTGATATCTCGGTGGATAATATTTTCACGATGCGCCGTATGGAGTGCAGACGCAATTTGGTCGAGGACGTTGGCGATTTCATCGAGCGTGAGTTTCCGTTGTTCGAGAACTTCACGCAGACTCCCACCACGAATGAGACGCATGACCAGAAATGCCCCATCGGGTTCACGCCAGTAGTCATAGAGTGGCACGATGAAGGGATGCTCTAAGCGCGCGATGAGTTCGGCTTCGACCTCAAAACGTCGGATAAAATCGGGATTGTTGGCATGTTCGGGGAGGATGACCTTAATCGCCACCTCGCGTTTGAGGAGGGGTTGATAGGCACGATAGACCGCACCGAAGCCCCCATGTCCCAGTTCTTGACGGAGTTCATACCCACGTAAAACTTGATTGGTTAAATCATCGGTCATAGTTTGCTCTTCTGGTGGACGGATGTAAGGTTATTCTAAGGGGATTTTGGATGGGAAACAATAAATCATTAAAATGATGTAAAAATAGTGGGGATTTACTTCCGTTTCGAGTTTTTTATGTCAGGTTGGAAATTCGCCAGTAGGTTGTCAACTTCGATTAACGCTTCATCTAAGGATGTGGTGAAGCGTGTGCTTAACTTCAGGGTGATGGTAAACATCTTGGCGATTTTTGTGATGATGGGCATCGAATTGACAACGACCAGACCTGCATGATAGGGATTGGGCATGTGTTGAAGACGATTGCGAATATGGACAAGACCGATGGGTGGCAAGGCACTGCGGGATAAGTCGGCAAGGGTCACAAAGGGGTGATGCGTGCTTCTTCCCATGTCATCGGTTTCGGATACCATCCGATGAAAATCTTCGAGCGACCATTGATATTTGAAGGTAATCAACATACAGGTCTGCTGTTCATCATGCCAAGCAACAGTAATGGGCATGGTTTGTCCAATTGCAACTTAACCCAACTCAACCATCTTAAAGTATAGTCGGAAATGGCGAGTTTGGCTGTTAAGATTTATTTCTGTTCTAAGCGAAGCAACATGGTGCGTCACGCGGATGACGCGGGAGAATCGTGAGGGTGTGTTATAGGATTACCATGCCCGAACCCGCGTTCCCACCACTTGATGTCGCTGATAGAGGATTCACTCGCTAACAAGTCATGCACCTCATTTGCAATTTCATTTACAGCAATGGGTCTGGGACGGTGGCGCAATCTCCAGAGTCATAAACATCCCGGATCATAATCGATGCCAATGAGCCACTTTGGTTGGGGTTGCTCATTGAATCCCGCTGGTTCATATTGGGTTTGCATGATCCAATAGTGTGACTCTTCTAACTTCAACCAAAACCCGTAACCATAATCTTCGGCGATGACTTCTCCGACATCAAAATCCCTACTTTTCAGGTAATCATGGAGCCACACCCCAAGATCATGACCCAGAATCTCATTGATGGACTCTGGTGCGGGTGTGTCGCTAAATCGTTCTGAGAAGAAGGTCACATCTGGCATTGGGTTGTCGTGCTATTATTCTGTAACAGACACTATATGGCTTCTAAGAAGCCCTCGAATAGACGACACATACGGGAATCGACTTCAAGTAGGTGTTCGGGATGCCATTGGACACTGAGGACAAATCGTTGTGTTGGAATTTCAAAGGCTTCGGGGAGACCATCGTCTGAGGTAGCCGTAACAGTCAAGCCGTCCCCTACTTTGCATACTCCCTGATGATGCAAACTATTGACTTCGATTTCGGTTGTCCCCAATAACTCAGCGAGATTGGAATCGGGTTCAATGTTGACGGTATGCGGACGTTTATCCCATTGGTGTCCTTCGCCAAAGAAGGTATGTTCTATTGCGTCAGGCATTTCGGCATCAATATCTTCCCATAAGGAACCGCCCATCGCCACGTTGAGCATTTGATGTCCGCGACAAATGCCTAGTAAAGGCATATCGCGTTCTAAAGCCTCGTGAATCACCCAATGTTCGACAGTATCGCGCTTGACACTGGTATCCCATAATTTGGGATGTTTTTCGTTTCCACCATATGCCTGAGGATGAATATCCCCTCCACCGGGAATATAGATCCCATCCAGACGTGGGAGTAAGCCTTTAATCCCCTCCCAACCTAGATTCAGGGGAATCAGAATGGGTATTGCGCCAAGTGAAACTAAGGGGTCGGTGTAGGCTGGCAATAAACCGTGGGCTTCCGTTTCAAATTCGGGGTAGCTCACGGGACGGGGATAAGTCGTACAGCCAATAAGGGGTTGTGCTTTGAGCATAAATTGTTTCTCTCTGTTTTTCTATTCTATCAGTTTAATCATAGATGGGATGCCAATCATCTCCCCAAACATCGCTCCACAGCCATGGTCTATCCGTGTTGGACTTGGTTGAGCCACCCTGCCACAAGTCGTATTGTGGCACCGCGTATTGTTGGAAAAACTCGTCGATGCGCTTGGCTAAGGTCTGGGCAATGTCACGATAGTTATTATCATCTATCCGATTTTGACGCTCATCGGGGTCATTCACTAAATCATAGAGTTCATCTTTCAAGGGATAAGTCTCACTACCTTGAAAGCGTCGCATATACAGCCACTCTGATGTCCGAATGGCACGGAGCTCTTCCTGTTCAATGAAAACTTCATCGGGGAATGAGGTTAATGGTTCACCTTTAAGTAGGGGGGCGAAACTCCGTGATGGTGAATTTGGATTGGTTTGTACGTCATCTAAGCCCACATAGTCGAGGATGGTTTGAAACAGGTCAATCTGGCTGGCCAGTTGATTTTCTCCTTGATTGGGTACGATGTGATTAGTATGACGCATCAGTAATGAGACGTGGTAGGGTTGGCGATGGGCATTGGCGGGCCAAGTCCCTTGTCCGTGTCCCCAAAAGCCATGATGTCCTAAGGAGAAGCCATGATCGGTACTATAAATCACGAGTGTTTCCTCATCCAAACCCCGTTGGTGCAGAGTCGCTAAGACTTGTCCAATGCAGTCGTCCATGAGTGTCATTTGAGAGAAATAGTTGCGTAGTGTGCTGAGGTCATTCGGGATTCGAAGGTAGGTGCTGTATTCGACACCACCGCCACTGGCTTCACGACGGAGTAAATATCGGTCAATGGCTTGTGCGCTGAGTCCTTCTCTTGGGATGGAGTGCATGGGCGTATCATTATAGAGATGAGCAAAGCGGTTGCGGGCTTCCCCTTGTACGGATGGATGATGTCCATAGGGCGAATTGTATGCCAAATACAGGAAGAAGGGGTTGTCTGACTCGGTATCATAGGATTGCAGATAGTCAATAGCTTTTTCGGTGAAGCCCTCCACAATATGCCCTTTGTAGGGATATTGTCGACCATTCTCGATTAGAGTATTATTCCAAAAGTCACGGGTATGACCCAATGGAAACGTCACCCAATGATCAAAGCCATTTTGGGCTTGGTCAGCGACTCCTAAGTGGTACTTCCCCACCAGTGCCGTGTGATAGCCATTTGCTTTCAGAATTTCAGGGAGCGTGATGTAGTCCTCAAGCGCATTCCAGTTGGGGGGCCACTCATCCATGATGCGGTCATCGAGCCACGTATGTATTCCATGTTGTGAGGGCATATACCCTGTGAAGATGGCGGCACGACAGGGTGAACACATCGCATTGACCGAATAGGCATTATTGAATTTCAGTCCATCTTGCGCGAGTTGGTCGAGATTGGGGGTATGGATTTCGTGATTGCCATAACAGCCGAGCAACTCCGCTGGGTGATTATCACTCAAGATGAAGAGGATATTGGGGCGTTTTATTGGCAACTGGTGCGTCCTTCATTTTCAGATTTACATCATTCAATGAGTGTATCTCACCTATTGTGACTTCCCCACTGAAGACTAAGAGGAAATGGCAACAAAGGGTACGCAATTTCAAACACATGAAAACGAGAATATATACTACTTAGGACGTTCCCAATTCATATGGTCAACACAATGCTTATTCGTCATCAAGTAGCTGAGACATATCAAACGTGAGCAAGTTTTCACAATTCAAATCGCCTGCTTGAGAGGCTTGTAACACCGGACCCCACTGCCCTGATGTGTCATTTTGCAAGACATAGCCCGCATCCCCCGCCGCGGCGAGTAAACTGCCCTCTCGGACCTTGGCTTCTGCACGTAATAAGTAGAGTGCCGTAAAGGTCGGGTCAAGTTCAATAGCTTGGTCATACGCTTCAATCGCCGCCTCATAATCTCTCAAATTACAATAAGCAAACCCGCGCAACAGGTAAACATCCGCAAATTGTTGATCGTTTTCGAGCAGTGTTTCGGTATTCGCTAGCACTTCGTCATATTGTCCCAGAATCATATTTCCAAAGGCTGAAAACATGGGGGCAAAAATGATGGATGATTCTTCACCAAATGTGGATTCGACGATGCGATTACCAAACGAGGGATCAGGATATTCTTGAAGAATCGTGTTTACAGTTTGTTGGGCATCAAGAATCCGTCCTTCGCGGAACTCAATAATCAGCCTTAACAAATATGGAAAGTTTTCTGTGGGTTCGCGCGCAATGGAGGCTTCAAAATCTGTCTTCGCACGTTCATATTCACCATTGAGGTAGTGGATGCCTCCACGCATGCTGTACGGAAACCATTCATCGGGACGCTGTTCAATGATCTCCGAATAGGTTTCTAATGCTTGATCATAATCTTGGTCCGCTAGTGCAAGATTGGCAATCACAAAGGCAGGGGTAGTCCAATTGTCTGGACCTAAACGCGCGGCTGTTTCTGCATCCAGAATCGCTTTATCTGTTTCACCCAATAGCACACGAATCGCCGCCCGACTTACATAGGCAATTGGATTCGGTTCTAAATCAATGGCTTCACTGACAGCTTCTAAAGCATATTCACTATCGCGTGTGTAATTCGTAAAGTAGCGATGTCCATAAGCGGCAGGATTTTGCCCGATAATTTCGCCATATTCGGCATCTAACAATGCTACAGCCGCAACTGCCCGTGCAGCGCCATATCCATTGCCGTCTGCATTTTGTTCGGTTACCCAAACCGCCATCACCGACCCGACTAAAGACTCTGTGCGTTCATCCGTTAAATGAACGCGGACATTGGCGACTCGTTCGAGCGTCGAACGATCCATTGAAATATTGGGGAATCGGCTCAAATCGCCGATCTGAATATTGGCTTCGATAACATTCGCATCATAATTGCCCCAGATGATAACGGAGGCTCCATGCGTGGTGGCAATTTCCAGTGCCTCATCATCGTTTGAGATAACAGCTGGGTAGCGACACACACTTAAAGGTATAAACGGCAAGCCCTCCTCAAGATTCTCTTTCAAATCTTCTATGATGAAACGGGCGGCGTCACGTTCGATATTTCCAACGGATTCAAATTCTGCAACCATCACCATATACTCATCCGGGGGTATATCACAATCGACGGTGATCGGCTCTGCATTTTGAGACAAGAGAAGAAATGCGCCAACACCTACAACCGTTATTAGAATTATGATTCCAACCGCAACTTGTATGGGTCTGCGTGTTTGTCTTTTACGCTTTTCTGGGGAATGTGTTGAGGCAACAACCTCATCGGTGCTAGCCAAAGTAGTCGCGGCATTTGTTACGAAATGAGGGGGTGAATCTGTCTTCTCTTTATTCTGAGGTAGCGGTAGGTCGTGTTTCAGATTGCTTTGGTCAATTGGCGAGGTTTGTATGTCGCGTAAAATCTCTTCCAGTTGAGCGGCGACACTGCGCATACTCCCGATGCGTTTCTCTGGAGACTTTTCCAGCATGGCTTGAATGAGTTGACTTAACGCTGGTGGAACATCGGGACGCAGGTTTTGAATATCAGGGACAGGCGCAGAGAGTATCTGATTGAGAACACTCGCTTCACTTTCACCTCCGAACGGGTGCTGTTGAGTCACCATCTGATACAAGACGATGCCAAATGCCCATATATCGCTGGCGTAACTGGCAGGATGATTATCAAATAATTCGGGGACAAGATAGTTCAATGTGCCCACAATGGTTCCGACTTCCGTGACTCGTGTCGTGCTTTGTCCTCGGGCAACACCAAAATCAGTGAGACGTGGGGTTCGGTCTGTGGAGATGAGAACATTCCCCGGCTTGATGTCTCGATGAATGACACCCAGATGGTGGGCGCGAGAGAGTGCATCTGCAAGTTCTAGTGCGGTATTTAATATCGCTTGAAGCGACAGTGGTTTATCGGACGTGAGGATTTCCTGAAGCGAGCCACCTTGCACATATTCCATCACAATATATTCATCACCATCCTCGGTAATGGTATCCAAGATGCGAACGATGTTGGGGTGATCGAGTTGGCGCAGAAGTTCAGCTTCATCGCGGAAGCGTTTGAGATACTGACGATCTTCTGCAACACGCTCCGCCTTCAAAACTTTGATAGCAACCTCATCTTGGGTTAGTGTATCCATACCTCGGAAAACAATACCCATTCCGCCTTCACCGATTTTCTCTTCCAAACGGTATCGTTCACCGATCATTTTGGGTGTAGACACAGTTATTTCGCCTTTTGACATCTAATTGGTGATGGAGTTGGGATCCCTTGACACGTGGTTGTCGGGTTGAACGATAGCGAGTATCCATGCAACTCCACGTGGATATATTAGCATCTTTCGAAGGGTTAAAGCAAATCCTTATGACAGAGTATTAAGCGGTGAAACTAGCAGGGAATAAGAACAAACGGTATGCTCCTTTGATATTTTGACCACGGCAATATCGAAGAATGGTTAGGCGGGCATACATATGGCGACGATACATGGCTTATTGACATTGGATGAATTGACTCAACGAGTTCAAGATGAAGACATCGAAACCATGGTTGTTGGGTTTACGGATCACTTCGGACGCTTGATGGGCAAACGCTTTGACGCAGAGTTCTTTGTAGAGGAAATTGTCGAAGCTGGGACACACGGTTGTGATTACTTGCTGACTGTCGATATGGATATGGAGCCTGTCGAGGGCTATACGTTTGCCAATTGGGAACAGGGCTATGGGGACTTTCATCTGGTGCCGGATATGTCCACCTTGCGGGTAGCCAGCTGGTTACATAAGACCGCCTTCGTTTTGTGTGACCTTGAGGATGACAAGCAACATCAGCCGGTGTCGATTGCCCCGCGTTCACTATTGAAAGCGCAAATCGCACGCGCTGAGGAAATGGGCTATGTCGCTAATGCCGCCTCCGAGTTGGAATACTATGTCTTTGAAGATTCCTATCGAGAAGCCTCTCAAAAGGGGTATCGAGAATTAACGCCGACGAGCTGGTATATCGAAGATTATCATCTGCTACAGGGCTCGAGAGAGGAAAAGTTCACCGCCCATGCGCGCTATCATCTCAAGCATTCGGGTGTGCCTGTCGAGAATTCCAAAGGTGAATGGGGACACGGACAACATGAGGTCAATTTGCGTTATGCTGAAGCCCTGACGATGGCGGATCGGCATGTGATTTTTAAGCAATGTCTGAAAGAACTCGCCGATTCATTAGGATTTAGCCTGACATTCATGGCAAAACCAGCGTCAGGTCAAGCGGGGTCGAGTTGTCACATTCATTTTAGCCTCTTCCAAGATGGGGAGAATGCCTTTGCAGGCGACCAACTCATCAGCAATGTGATGGGGTCGGATGAGTTTCGCTGGTTTCTGGGTGGATGGATGGCGCACATCCCTGAGTTGATGGTGTTCTATGCGCCCACGATCAATTCGTATAAACGCTATGAAGATGGGTCGTGGGCTCCGACACGTATCGCATGGAGCTATGACAATCGCACGGCGGGCTTCCGTGTGGTGGGGAAAGGCAAAAGTCTGAGGATTGAATGTCGTATTCCGGGCGCGGATTGCAACCCTTATCTAGCCTATTCTGCGGCGTTGGCTTCGGGCTTGGATGGGATTATTAATCAGATTGAACCGCCTGAAATGTTCGAGGGGGATATTTATTCGGCAAGTCATCTCCCTCGTGTCCCCTATACTTTGGCACATGCAGTCGATAACTTTGAAGCCAGCGACTTTGCGAAACAGACTTTTGGCGCAGAAGTCGTCGAACACTACACGCATTTCTTCCGTAGCGAAATCCAGAGCTTTAATCAGTCGGTTACGGATTGGGAGCGTCAACGCTATTTTGAACGAATCTAAGTCCTGTTTATACTCACTTATGCTTAACCTTGAACTTGGAGTACATCTTATGCGCTTAGAAAATAAGGTCGCGCTGATTACAGGCGGAGGGAGTGGGATCGGCTATCAGGCTGCCCTGCTCTTCGCCAAAGAAGGTGCGTCAATTGTGGTAGTCGATATTAATGATAAAGGTGGTAAGCAAACTGTCAAAGAAATCATGGAACAAAGCGGACAAGCGGTATATGTTGATGCAGACGTGACACAAGCCTCCGATTGCGAGATGATGATACAAACGGCTGAGTCCACTTATGGCAAGCTCGACATCCTCTTTAACAATGCCGGAATCAGCCATGCCAACGATGACGATGCGATTAATACGACGGAAGAGGTCTGGGATTTGACGATGGCGGTCAACGTCAAAGGAGTCTTCTTGGGATGTAAATATGGCATTCCGGCACTACGTCGGGCTGGCGGTGGGAGCATCATCAACACCGCATCCTTTGTGGCTGTCTTGGGCGCGGCGACTCCGCAACTGGCGTATACAGCAAGCAAGGGGGCTGTCCTCTCCATGACACGCGAATTGGCAACCATCCATGCACGCGAAAATATCCGTGTGAATGCGCTGTGTCCGGGTCCATTACGGACGGAATTGCTGATGAAGTATCTCGATACAGAGGCGAAGAAACAACGTCGGCTGGTGCATATCCCGATGGGACGCTTTGGTGAAGCCGAAGAAATCGCCAACGCCACCCTCTTCCTTGCGTCCGATGAGTCCTCCTTTGTCACAGGCACTACCTTCTTGGTGGATGGCGGGATTACTGCCTCTTATGTGACGCCTGAATAGGTGATGATGATGGCAACCATTCAACAGACGATTTCCCCTGTCGATGGGTCGGTTTATGTGGAGCGTGAACTCGCTTCCCCTGAGTTGATTGATACAGTACTCCAACAAGCGGTAGATGCTCAACAAACATGGCGTCAAACGTCTATCGAAGAACGCGCCAAGATTTGCAATCGCATGGTGGATTATGTGGTGGGACTCGCCGATAGCTATACGGAGCAACTCACCTGGCAGATGGGTCGCCCGATTCGGTACAGTCCATCGGAGCTTAGAGGTGGGTTTCAAGAACGCGCGCACTATATGATTGCGACTGCCGAATCTGCCCTGCAAGAGGTAGCGACTAAGCCCAAAGAAGGCTTCCAACGTTTTATCCGACGCGAACCTTTGGGGACAGTCTTTGTCGTCGCGCCATGGAATTATCCTTATCTCACGTCTGTGAATTCGATTGTGCCAGCGGTTATGGCAGGCAACACGGTCATTATCAAGCACTCGAATCAGACTCCCCTTGTCGCGGAACATTACACAGAAGCGTTTCGTCATGCCGGAATGCCAAAGGGTGTGGTTCAGCATATCCACATGACTCACGATGATGTAGCGGATGTCATCGGGGATAGTCGGATAGATTTTGTAGCATTCACAGGGTCGGTGGCGGGTGGACATGCCATTCAAGAAGCCGCAAGTCAACGCTTCATTGCTACAGGCATGGAACTTGGTGGGAAAGACCCGGCGTATGTTCGCCCCGATGTCGATTTGGGACATGCTATTGAGAATATCGTGGATGGTGTCTTCTTCAATTCAGGGCAATCTTGTTGTGGCATTGAGCGTGTCTATGTGCATCAGCATGTCTATGATGACTTCGTGGAGGGTGCAGTTGAACTCACGAAGCAGTACCAATTGGGCAATCCCCTTGACCCTGAAACGACTTTGGGTCCGATGGTACGGCCGCGCGCGGCCGAGTTTGTCCGACAACAGATTGCATCGGCTATCCAACAAGGTGCAAAAGCACTCATCGACTCATCCCTCTTCTCAGCCAATCAAGACAACTCCCCCTATCTCGCGCCACAGGTTTTGGTGGATGTCAATCATACGATGGATGTCATGATAGAGGAGAGTTTCGGTCCTGTGGTAGGAATTATGTCCGTCGCAAGTGATGAAGAGGCGATTCAATTGATGAATGATAGCCTCTACGGATTGACCGCTTCCATCTGGACAAAAGATGTGGATAAAGCAATCACTATGGGTGAGCAAGTCAATACAGGCACATGGTATATGAATCGCTGTGATTATCTGGACCCAGAACTAGCATGGACGGGAGTGAAGGACTCTGGACGGGGTTGTACCCTATCGCCACTGGGCTATGAAAGCCTGACACGCCCAAAATCCTTCCATTTACGTTTGGTTTAATCCGACAGGTTGTGCCACAGTTGTATTGACCGACTCTTCCACGCGGTCTAGCCATTCATTGGTCAACGCACGGAAGAGTGTATCTTGTTCCAAGTATACGCCATGTCCGGCACGGTCTAGGGTCACATAGGTGGCTCTGGGATAGTTGCGCGCGAGTTGGAAGGCATCCGCATAGCCCGTATGATTGTCGTGACGCCCTGTCAGAATTAAAGAAGGTTTATCGAATGGTGGGTCGAGCTTATCGACTTCAGGATGATAAGAATAGGTCTTGGTCGCGCGGAGTTTCTGTAAGAAGGCTTGGTCAGCACGAGGGAAGGAATCGCAATATTCGTCGATGATGCGTTGAATCACCGGACGAGTTTGTACACTCAGGGTTGATAGAATCAGGGGTTGGAGATGTTCGGGCAGTAAGGCGATGGCATCTGGGTCACTGGTGATAACCATTTGCTCTGGTAAATCGCGCACATCATAATCACTATTCACCGACGGAGCCATCAGAAATAATCCTTGCACGAGGGATTGCCGTGCTTTCAAAATCGCCCTTGCGATATACCCCCCATAGGAAAAGCCCCCAATGATAAAGGGTTGGTTCGTTAGCAATTCGTCGATGAACGCTATCATCACTTCTGCCATCGCTTCAGATGTCGCAAGGTCATCATGGGCAGGTGTGAAGCCCATCCCCGGCATATCGGGATAGATGCGTTGGAAACCGTCGCGTTCCGTAAAGAGAGGTTCAAATGCGCCCATCATCACATCATGGTCAAGATGGAAGCCGTGTAAGATGATAAAGGGCAGTCCTTCTCCTCGAACTTCATAATAAATCGGTGTGCCGTTAATCGTCAGTTGCATGATTTTGCATTCCTCACTGCTCATGGTTTCTAATACCTGTAAGGGTGGACAGCTGTCCCCTCCTACTTATGCTTGTGTTGCCAATGTCTGCATCATCTCCATGGATTGAATCTTCTGGTCGGTTTCGATATGGACCCGATAGCCTGTCAGGACATTCTGTGCGACCTTCTTGAGCATCCGACTGATGATGAGCCGATTCATGATGTTGCCAATGAAACCCCAGCGCGGTTGATAATCGAAGAACATCCGCAAATAACTCGCTTGGGGATTAATCGCCTCAACTGACAATTCGATAAGTAGGTTATCGACAGGGGGTGGATTCGTCCCGCCGACCATCTGCACTTGATAGCTCTCACCATCAACCCAGCCGACGATTTGTTCTTGCGAGTATTCGGAGCCATCCGCATTGAGTTCACAGTGTCGGATTGCACCCTTGCCGTTGGCTTGGTCATTCGCTGGATACGATTTATAGACATAAGGATTGGCATTTGCCGTATCTGAAAAGCCTGCGATTTTGTTCCAGACCACGCCCTTTGGACGATTGATGCGTTGTTCTGCAATGACTTGTGCCATCACACATCTCCAGAGTGAATTATTTGAACAGAATACAACTATCTGTTTTATACACCTGTTCTATAAATTTTGTCAAGTGATTGGTTTATTTTTTAAATCAACAATATGCACGTCCGTTGAATGAGATGAAATATACAAACAAGAATCTATGTAGGGGCGGTTCGCGAACTGCCCTTACGACTTCTATCGGGTTAACAATTCAATCATCCGATTACCCTAGCAAAAACGCCACTGATTGTTTTAAGAAATTATCCACAGTTATTGACTGTTACATTTATCGTAACAAATAGTGTTTTAAGACACTATGTCACATTGTTAATAAAATCCATAATTAAATTGATGAGATAACTATGTTTGTTGACAGATAATGGTGATGATGAATGTCTGCCTATCGGACACCCAATACAAGAAGAGATACCAAAATCTTCCGCTCTTGTTATCTTCTCCCTAATCACACCTTGGTTATCCTCAATTTGACAGCATTGCCTGATTATCAATTGGTAACTCAGTTTATATATTGAGGAGGACGAGTATGTCGCAAATACAATTTCCCGACAAAATGACAGCTGTCGTTCTGGATTCTTACACTGGTGTCGATGCACTCCGTACAGAAGAACGTCCAGTTCCTAAACCTAGAAAAGATGAGGTTCTGGTCAAAGTCGCTGCCTCACCTATAAACCCCTCTGATCTCGCCTATATCGATGGGAATTACGGTTTCAAGAGTACTCCGCCAGTTGTTCCCGGTGGTGAAGGGTCAGGAACGGTTGTCGCCGTAGGTCCCGGCATGATAGGTCGATATTTCCTTGGCAAACGGGTTGCTTGC
>JANQRM010000243.1 GCA_028284565.1 Anaerolineae bacterium
CACTCGGACTCTCGCAGTCGCTTCCGATTGCCATGTTATCCGCCTTCTTCGCGGCGATGGGCGGACCGATGGAAGATCTTATGCTGTTGATGATGATTCAAGAAGACTTCCCCACTGACCAAATTGGTAAAATCTACAGCTTGCGTTTGGTCATCTCTGAGATTGGCTACTCGATTGGTGTCGGCAGTGCCGCCTTTATCTATGCCATATTAAGCGTGCCGATGGTGATCGCCATTTCTGGAACAATACTTGTCATCACTGCTGGCTTGGGTTACTTGCGAACGGGACACAGACAAACTGTTCATGTCTAAGTGAATTTTGCCACACCTTTTCCTATACTATAGCTACAATAACCTGCATCAGCGCAATTAGTCTAAGAGACAAAAGCGGATGGACTTAAAACCTCACTCCATAGAACCACCGAGTGCATCGTACTCATTACTTTTCGAGATTCAGAATTCTCGATGGTATTTTCCTGCTCTAGTAGTTGCAGATGAATTGGGTATCTTTCCGTTTATAGCGAAGACACCGTCGACCTTGGCGGCAACAGCTAAACAATTATCATTAAGCAAACGCGGTACTGAGGCTTTGATAGCATTGATGGCATCTCTTGGCTTTTTGCGACAACATGACGGCATCTTCATTATCACCGATGTGACACGGGACTTTTTGTTGCCCGATAGTCCGCACTATCGTGGATCATTCCTACATGGCAGTCGAGGACAAGGGCTAGCCAAAGATATTCGTCAATGTGTCAAAAAAGATCAACCATTGAATCACGATGCAGAAGAAGAGACATTCTGGCAACGCTTTGTTGCAGGAAAGGCGAACCCTGAAGATTACGAAAACTTTACACAGGACATGCACGCGATTTCATTTTCAGTTGCCATTGAGGTCGCACGTTGGGGCGAATTTGCGGGTGTCAAACGCTTGCTCGATGTGGGGGGTGGTGCAGGAAGCTACTGTATCGCATTGGCACAACGCTATCCAGACATACAATGCTCCGTCCTCGAACTCCCACAAGTCTGTCCTCATACGGAGACGTTTATCCGAAACTACAGTCTGGAAGGACGAATAGATACTATCGGCATGGATATGTTTTCTGATACGTTCCCATCTGGTTATGATGTCATTCTATTTAGCAATGTCTTTCATAATTGGGGTCCCGATCAATGCGCTGAACTCGCAAGCAAGAGTTTTGAGGCCTTGCCAAGTGATGGACGGATGTACCTCTCTGAAGTCCTTATGGCAGATGGTTACGATGGTCCAGTTAATGCCGCCGTTGATTCCTTGAGTATGTTGATGTGGGGACCGGGCAAGCAATATAGCTACCGCGACTTAAACACGATGTTGGAGAATAGTGGCTTTCAGAAAGCGACAGTTACTGAAATCATCAATGGTGTATCTTTGGTCATCGCAACCAAGCCCTAAGCTGTTGGGTTACCAAGGATGTAAGTGGAACAACCTAGCCAAAAGACTCGTCCTATCCTCAGTAAAAAAGGAGATTTGTTGATGGCAAGCAATTTACCTGTGCGTGAAATGGTCTTATATAAGCATGGCGTGGGCTTTTTCGTCCGACAAGGCGAAGTCGAAGGACAATCCGCCGAGTTCACCTTCCGTCATGATGAGATAAATGATGTCCTCAAGAGTCTCGCGGTGTTTGACCAAGCTGGCGGACAAGTGTTGGGGATTCATTATCAGACACCGATGGACACGGCAGATCGTTTCGCCAATACCTCCATCAATCTAGGCGATTACAATAGCATCAGCCACTTAATCCGTGATTTACGAGGACGTGAAGCTACCTTCACCTTTGAAGCAGGTGATGCCTCGAAGGTGTCGGTCAAAGGTCGCGTCATTGGTATTGATACTGACGACCTGAGCATGGAAGATGACAACAATAAGCGGAACACCGTTGCTATTCTCGGAAATGATGGACAAGTCCAAATTTATCCTTATGACGGTTTACGCTCATTCAAAATTGAAGATGGGCAATCGTCTCATGATTTAGATTACTTCCTCGATACGAGTATGCGCGAGGACAGCCGACGCAGTGTGCATGTCCGCTTGAGTGAAGGCAAACACGATTTAGTCGTGTATTATGTTGCCCCCTCCCCAACATGGCGTGTGAGTTATCGACTCGTTGCGGATTCGGATGACGATGGCAACACTGGTAAAGCGCTCCTACAAGGTTGGGGACTCTTTGACAATCGCCTTGATGAAGATTTGGACGATGTGCGTGTGACTCTCGTTGCCGGACAGCCCATCTCCTTCATCTATGACCTCTACGCCTCTCGCATACCCCAACGCCCTACAGTGCAAGACGAAAGCCGTATCGCACCAGGTCCGATTGAATTCGCTGGGGGAGCTATTGAGGAAGCAGAAATGGATGTTCTGATGGATGACTATGACATGGCTAATATGATCCCAATGGAACGATCACGTGGGGTTACATTTGCGGCATCAGCACCAGCACCGCGCATGAGAAAACAAGCATTGGCACAATCCA
>JANQRM010000247.1 GCA_028284565.1 Anaerolineae bacterium
ACCTGCGAAATCTGACGATTAATTCAGTGCGTTCTTATCTCAAAAAAGAAGTCCTGCAATATGGGCTTTTTGATTCTAGAGTGCTTGATATCGTTTAACCACTTTCGACCACACTTCGGGATTCACCAAATGAGGCGGTCTCTCTCCGCGTAGCACTTGAAAGACCTGCTGAAGAGTCGTCTCATAGATGCGACGTTTGCCATCTCTCGTGGCAGAGGCGATATGCGGTGTGACAACCACATTATGGCAGTGAAGGAGGGGATTGTCCGCTTGCATGGGGAAGGGTTCCATCACATCCAAGCCCGCCCCAAAGAGATGTCGGCTTTCCAACACATCAAATAGTGCCTTCTCATCCACCAAACCGCCCCGCGCAGTGTTAATAAATATCGCCCCCTGTTTCATCTGAGCGAATTGTTCCGCACCAAATAATCCGCGTGTTTCTGGCATCAACGGCACATGCACCGAGACGACATCGGCGGATGACAAAGTGGTTTCTAAGTCTGCCTTCAATTCCACACCGAGAGACGTCACATCCTCTGCATCAACAAAGGGATCATACGCCTGCACTTGCATTCCCATCGCTTGAGCAACTTTCGCAACATGCCGACTAATCCGTCCGAAGCCGATTAATCCCAACCGCTTGCCATAGAGTTCAATACCGTTATGCTCCTCATAAAAATGACTCTTCCCGCTATGACGCAATTCCTGCTCCGACTTTTTCATCTTTTTCGCCACTGCCAACAACAACATCAAGGCTTGTTCGGCTGTGGAAATGGTTGGACCATCCGGCGCATTACACACCGCAATGCCTCGTTCTGTCGCGCTGGCAACATCTACCTTATCATAACCAATACCTGTACGGGAAATCACCAGCAAATTCGGCGCAGAGTCCATCAACTCGGCATCATAGCGAAAGATGGAAGCCACTGCCCCATGTGCTTCGCTAAGGGCTTGTTGATGTTCCTGTGGTGTGAGATGGCCTGGATTCAAACTTTCAAATGAATCATCAAGGAGATGAACAAAACTCGGTGGCACTTGGCGTTCAAACCAGATTTTAAGCATGTTGCGAACCTTATTTCCTTAACCTGTGAAGATATTGTACCGATACGACAGAGAAGCAATTCATTCGAGAGGGTTATAGCCTAGCGTTGGATTATCTGCAACAAACTCTCTTTAGGCTGAAAGTACGTCGCCCTCTGATTGGTGTTGGTCAAGTGTGGAAAGACTCGCTACAATGACACTGTTGGCTTCAACAACAACCGCAAGGGACTATGCCAGACTATTTTAGTCATGAGGAAGACATTGCGTTGATGAACCGCATTCATCAGGCGCAAGAGCAAACGGCTTTGAACACGCTGTACACTCAATACAGCAATCAAGTCTATAGTTTGGTGTACCGTGTCCTCAACAATGGGCAAATGGCAGAAGAAATCACCCAAGATGTCTTTGTCTATATCTGGCAAGATGCCTCACGCTGGGATTCCACCAAAGGTAAGCTCATCAATTGGATACTGACCATCGCGCGCAATCGGGCGATCGACCGCATCCGTAAAGAGAAGCGTCGTCCCCAGATTGTTGAGGCAGAATTAAGTGATATTCCGCAATATGCATCCAAACCAGCCTTAGTCAACGATACACTGTGGCAAAACGGACAAGTCTTAAGGCAGTTGATGGCACAACTTCCAATCGAGCAAAGTGAGATTATTAATTATGCATTTTTTCAAGGCATGACACATCGCGAGATTGCTGATAAATTTAATATTCCGTTAGGTACAGTCAAATCACGCGCTCGCAGTGGTCTACAAAAACTCAAATCAATGTGGTTAGCAGAAGGGAACAAACCACCAAGCGTCTAAGTTTGGTGGGCAGTGGTGAACAATGGACATGAATCGTCACATCGAGAATGGTCGCCAAGTCAATTGTGAGGAATTAAGAGAACAGATTCCTGCCTATGTCTTTGGCTTGCTCGATGACGAAGAACGTCTTGAGGTTGAGATACAACTGGCACAATGCCCAGAGGTTCAAACCGAACTACAAGAGTATCAGTCACTCCATGAAGCCATGCACCATAGTTCAGAGCCAATGGAAGCTCCATCTGTCATCCTCGAAAATCTCATGATGGCGATTCAGCCTGATTTGACTGAAACCGCACAGATGCCACAGGTGACACCGTCCAATGTCCGTCGTCCTAACTTCTTGGCATTTACGGGTCTGGCGGCGGCACTTGCCTTATTTATCCTTGTAAGTACCAATCTCTACTGGTTCACACGGGTGCAACAGCTCGAAACGGACCTTGCCCAACTTGCTCCACCGAGCTTTAATCCACAGGGCAATCTAATCAACTTCAGCACCAGTTCAGAGGCGCAACAGGTTTCAATCGAACCCGTTGATAGTGCGACTGTGAGAGGGTTATTGCAATGGGCAGAAGGTGCAGTTGGCGATACATGGCTGGCGACCTTCCAAGTCTCCGGCTTAACAAGACTCGACCCCGATCAAGTCTATCAATTATGGTTCTCCCGTCCCGAAGAAGCTCCGGTGAGTGCAGGTATCTTCGTGGTCGATGAAGATGGTAGTGGTTTGCTATTCTTTGAGATTACCGAACCCATTGGCTCATTCGCGGGCTTAGGTGTTTCCATCGAACCGCAAGGGGGAAGTCCTGCCCCAACAGGCGATGTCGTGCTATCGGGTGAGATTTAATGATAGCACCACGCAGAAAGCTAAGAAAATTTAGTCTGCTCACGTCTTTTTGGGTATTAGACTTAGAATTCAGTTTCTTCTTATTTGACTAAGCTTTCCAAACGTTCGACAAGCTGTTCCAGAATAATGAAGGTCTGCTCAATAGGTTCAGGCTGTGTCATATCAATTCCTCCAATTTCGAAGAGTTGTGGGGCATAAGCAGACCAGCCAGCACCGATGAAATTTAAGTATCGCTCTGCCATACCGTCTTGACCATTGAGAATTGCTGTGCCAAAAGCATGTGCAGCACTGATACCGACACCATACTGGAAAGAATAATATCCTACGTACAGATGCAAGAATTGCATCCAGATTGTTGCAGTACGTTCGGGGTCATCGGTCATTGTCTCACCAAACCCCTCAGTAAATAGGCGGACCGTTATTTCATTGAGGATGCTTGCATTCACAGGTTCGTTATTCTCAACCATTGTGTAGACCTCGTATTCCAACTGAGACAATATTGGCATAACGAAGAAATAACGGCGGAAGTTCATCATTGCTTCGTCTATCAACGCCAGTTGAAAATCACGGTCATTATTATCCTGTCTTAGCAAATATGCCCGCAACATCACCTGATGGAAATTGGATGCTGTTTCGGAAACGGAACCGGATTTCCCCTTGGCAAACCCACCATTATAGACATTCGGTTGATGTTTATTTGTCCAGTAGTGGTGCATTGAGTGTCCTAATTCGTGTGCAAGGGCACTCATCTCAAAAAAGCTCCCATTGAATGTATTGAAGATAAACGGATAGCAATCATATGCCGGGCTAGAAAAAGCACCCTGCCCACGTCCTTCATTATTGGCATAATCAACCCAGCGATCAATCGTTGCCCCACGGTGTAACACGTCCGTATACTCTTGACCTAGTGATTCCAGACTCGCAACCAGCCACTCAATTGCAGTCGCATAGCTAATGGTTTGTGGGTTCTCGGTCAAGGGTGCCAACATATCATAAGGGTGAATACGATCTAGTTTCAGGATTTTACGTTTGACATCCCAATATCTGTGCCATACAGATAAGTTTGCTCTACACGTATTTACCAAATTATGGAAGACATCAACAGGCATATTCGATGGCATTAATTTAGCTTCCAGCACCGAATCATAACCTCTTGCGCGTGCCGTGAATACGTTCTGCTTAAATTGTGTGATGAGATTACTCGCTAGTGTATTCTCAAATGCCTTATGCCCATCACAAAATTTTTCCCAAGCATCTTTTCGGCGTACACGATCTGTACTGTCGATGCCTGATGGAGTGGGAAGTGCCTGTACCACACGATGACGATTCCCGTGACCATCAATAGCATCAGGATAGGTCAAATCTGTATTTGTCATTTCGCGGTAGGTATTGAATGTTCCGCTGAAAGCATCCTGTACCATGCCGAGGAGTCGCTCGACTTCTGGAGATTGTGTGTACTGTTGTTGACGGAGCAAATCTTCAAAATAATGTTGGTAAATTGCCAGACGTGAATCCTGTTTTGCCCAGTCAATCAATTGCGCTCCGATGTTAACCAGTTCCGGTTCGGCAAATGCTGATGCTCCCGCTATTTGCGCCATAAGACTAGCGACTTGTCCTCGTTTAGATTTCGCCTGAGCATCGGAGTTATCT
Organism: Anaerolineae bacterium; assembly: GCA_028284565.1. Next base: position 4,348 of record JANQRM010000247.1, read on the forward strand.
ACTGCGACAGACATATGAGTATATACATGGAGTCTACCGACCTGTTGGCGGAGTGGGAAGAATAAATCTAACCACTCGACCAGCTTATCAGGTGATTCGCTGAGTTTTCCTTTGAATGCCCTCAGTTCAGGGAGTCTTTTAGCGATTGCATCATATTCCTTCTGAAATTCGTCCCATGAGGCAAAGACACTTTCTCGATTCCATGTTTGTTCGAATGGTACATCAGCGCGTTTTAACACTTTTGGAGCTGCCATCCAGCGAGGCCTTTCGTGAGTAAGGGACTTTTATAGACCAGTATGTAAAACAAACTAGGGTCAACCGTCGTATCAAAAGTCGGTCAGCAACGTACCCGCAAGAAGGGATTAAATAGCTTATGTTCATGCCCGAGTTGCGAACAACGCTTTCTGGACGGTGTCCCAAATCTCCACATCAGTCGACTCAATGATAATGTCACTGCATCACGCTAACGCGCGCGATTCCCCATGACATCAAGAATAAAACCATGTGGATAATAGGGTAATTCTGTTGCACTGACTTCGTTTAAGCGGTTGCGATGCTCTGCGCTCAATGACCAGCCCACACTGTCTAAGTTGGTTTGCAGATGCGTGATTTTACTTGCACCGATGATGGGTGCTGTCACACCGGGTTGGTCTTTCACCCAGTTGAGTGCAACCTGCGCGGGCGTTTTGCCCAAGTCATCGGCAACTTCGATGAGCGTATTTATCACTGCCCATGTGCGATCCATATTGTAAGCATCCCAATTTTCCGACCAACCTTCGCGTTGTGCTTTACCCACCCGTGAGTCGGCTGGTAGGTCTTCGGCTTTCATACCCTCTCGATAGCGTCCTGTCAACCAGCCACCTCGCAAGGGAGACCATGGAATTATCCCCAAGCCTTCATTCTGGCAGACCTCGACCAATTCCCATTCGATGAAACGGTCAAGCAAGTTATACAGGGGTTGGAAGCAAGTAAAGGGTTCCCATCCATTGCCATTGGCTAAATCGATTGCCTTCTGAATCTGCCAGCTTTTGTAGTTGCTCACTCCCAGATAGCGGACTTTTCCACTTTGCACCAATTGATTCAAGGTCGAAAGCGTCTCTTCGAGGGGTGTGCCGGGGTCCCAGCAATGCACTTGATACAGGTCGATGTAGTCTGTCTGTAACCGTCGCAAACTGCGCTCGACAGCATTTAAGATATGCTTCCGACTCAAGCCGATATTGTTGACATCATCCCCCATTGGGAAGCGTACTTTGGTTGCAATCACGAACTCATCACGGTTCTTGTTTTTCAGCCACTTACCAACGACTTCCTCACTCCGTCCACGACTGTAGACATCCGCTGTGTCGATGAAATTACCACCCGCTTCCGCGAATTGATGCATCATCGTGAAGCTATCGGCTTCATTGGTTTCGCGCCCAAAGGTCATCGCGCCCAAGCACAATTCACTGACCTTTAAGCCCGTTTTGCCGAGATAACGAGTTTCCATGTTGTTCCCTTAAGATGACATTCCGGATTAGAGAGTCTAACAAAAGTACATCCCCTCCGCGAGGTATTGGTTGAAAGAAATAACCACCTGAACGGGTGTTGGGAAGAAATTTGAAAGTAAGTTAAGCTCACTAGATGAAAAACTCATTTTAAGGAGATCACAGTGCCTCAAGAGGTTACGATCCCAAACACACACGTTCATAGGATATCCACATCACGCACTGGGTATGATTATCAGATTGAGATTAAACTTCCGGATGGATATGAATTATCAGAGGATCGGTATCCGGCGATTTATGTTCTTGACGGCAACTGGTATTTCCCAATGATTGCTTCAATTGCACACACAATGTCAGTTGTTCTTCCTGATGAACCCGATATTCCAAAAGCGATTATTATCGGTATTGGGTATGAAACCAAGGATACAAAGCTACAATTAGGACTTCGCAGACGCGATTTTACCCCATCCATAGATGAAGAATTTGCAACTGAAAAAGGTATCGTCATACCTGGGGCAGACATAAAAAACTCTTTTGGGCAAGCTTCCGAATTCCTTGAATTTATTCGAGAAGACGTTATTCCATTAATTGACCGTACTTACCGCACCGAACCCAATCTTCGTATTGGACATGGGCATTCCTTTGGTGCGCTTATGCTACTATATGTACTCTTCAACCAACCTGACACATTTCATAGCTATATCGCCGCCAGCACATCACTATGGTGGGATAATGAAATCATATTGCAACACGAAGAGACATACTATAAAACACACAAGGACTTGCTTGCCACGGTGTATATAACCGCTGGAACCGACGAACTCGAGACTCTATCTGGAGCAACAACACTTATCAAGCGATTACAGTCACGCAACTATCCAAGATTACGTTTGCACTATGAATTCATGGTGGACGAAACCCACATGTCAGTTGTTGCGCGAACATTTACAAATGGGCTACGAAAGCTCCTAAATAACAAGAATTGATCGGTCATGTTTGCCAACCTGTGTTGTAGACATCAACAGTTCGATGGAATTACCACCCGCTTCCACGAATTGATGCATCATCGTGAAGCTGTCGTCTTCGTTGGTCTCGCGCCCAAGCACAATTCACTGACCTTTAAGCCCGTTTCCGCATATACCGTGTTGCCATATTGATGTCCTCGATACGGTATTTTGGATGGGGGCGAGTCTAACGAATACAACACTATCCAGCGAGAAGTGAATTCCTCAATCACTATCACACATACCAGCGGACGAAACGCCGTAGGAGTTTGGCGAGCCAGCCATCCGAAAATTGATGACGGAGTTGCTCGGTTGCCAAAATCGCGTTGGCGACTCCCAGCGTCGGGTAGATGTGCTGAGTCATCGCCACTTCCATCACTCTGCCACCCTTATCAATCACACGCACCCACTCATTCATCATCTCACCCGCATTCACGCCGACAATCGTCGCACCGAGTAACTTGCCGTTGCGCTTGTGGATGAGCTTCATAAAGCCTTCTGAACAACCTTGTGTCATAGCGCGGTCTGCACGGTGCATCGGCTGTTGGGTGATGAAGACATCATCATATTGTTCTCGCGCTTGGGCTTCGGTGAGTCCAGCATGTGCCACCTCGGGATCACTAAAGGTCGTCCATGGTGGCAATTTGCTGAATCCACTAGACGTAAAGGGGAAGGCGATACTACGAATGGCAGTAAAGGCTTGCTGAGACGCAATATGGGTAAATTGTGCGCCACCTATCACATCCCCTGCCGCGTAGATATGCGATTGGCTTGTTTGAAGATTGTCATTGACGATGAGCTTGCCTTTGTCTGTGGCTATGCCCGCTTTTTCGGGCTTTAAGCCACTAACATCTAATTCCTTGCCGACAGCCAACAAGACATGCGAGCCTGTCACCGTCTGTCCATTCGATAACGTAATGCGAATACCACCTACATCGCCTTCTGCTGATTCTGCAGTAACATCAAAGCACAAACTCACCCCTTCGCGTTTTAAGATGTCTGCAATCAATTCGCTGGCTTCAGGTTCATCATTGGGGAGCAGACGCGCCATATCTGTGATGAGCGTCACTTTACTCCCCAGCCGATTAAATGCCTGCGCCATCTCCACGCCGACAGGTCCGCCACCGACAACCAGCAGATGTTTAGGACGTTCTTCTAAATCGAATAGGGATTCGTGAGTCAAATAAGGGACAGACTCAAAACCTTGTGGAACACGGGGCTTACCGCCTGTGCAGATCACAAAATACTTGGCGGACAGGGTCGTCCCATCGGATAGGAATACGCTATTGGGCGACTCGAATAGTGCTTTGGCTTTGATGACTTCTATCCCGCGTGATTCGAGAACGGCGGGCGACTCTGCATCGTAGACACTCGCAATGGTCTCACGCACATATTGCATCACCAATGGGAACTTGACATCCACATCATTCACACAGACCCCATAGTGCTTGGCATCGTGTTGCGCGGTATACGCCACTTTCGCCGCTGAGATGAGGGCTTTGCTGGGGATACAGCCTGTCCATGTGCATTCACCCCCGATGGCATTCTTCTCAATCAACGCCACCCTCAAATGCATTTCCGCCGCGATTTCAGCAACGGTGATACCTGCCCCGCCACCGCCAATCACAGCAATATCATAGCGTCCATGTCCATCCGACATACGCTCCTACTCCCTATGTGCCTATCATCATGCTCCTAGCTTACTCGACAAATCCTGACTTTCGCTTACGCAATCCTAAACAGTTGATGAATGCCTACCCGTCGCTTGTCGGTTCGGTAGGGATACGTTAGGCTTGAAAGTGGCATTGCACTATAGGTGTTGATTATAATCAAACTCATCATCTAGCAATTAATGTAGGAGCGTACAGCTGTATGCCCTTACAAAATTTTCTCTCCCTTAATGAAATGGTACAGTAATTATTGATGAGGGAACTGGAGTTCATTTATGTTAGACCTCATTCGAAAATTGGTAGAAGCATGGGGACCATCGGGTTACGAACATCACGTCCGCGACATCATCCATGAGGAAGTCCAAGCCTATGCCGATGACATCACCGTGGACGGCTTGGGCAATCTGATATGTCGCGTCGGCAGTGGTGGCACAAAAGTCATGGTCGCCGCCCATATGGACGAAATCGGTGTTATGGCAAACTACATCGAGCCCGAAAGCGGTTACTTGCGCTTCACCAACATCGGCGGATTATTGCATACGACCCTGCTTGGCAATCGTGTCGTTTTTGAAGATGGGACAGTCGGTGTCATTGGAGTCCACAATGCTTTTGGAAGCAGTCGGCGCAATGCCCCTGATTTAGATGGATTCTTTATTGATGTCGAATCTGAAGCAGGCAATCCAAGTATCGAACCCGGCAGTCCGGCAGGTTTCTGGCGCGAGATGCAGGTGCGTGGCAGTCGGGTCATTGCCAAGTCGATGGATGACCGCATCGGCTGTGTAGTCGCCATCTCTGCTATGAAGCAACTCAATAAACTGACCGATAATGAAGTCTACTTTGCCTTCACCGTGCAAGAAGAGGTTGGTGTGCGAGGAGCAAAGACGGCGGCATTTGGCGTGAATCCTGATGTCGGCATTGCCTTAGATGTCACCCCAACAGGCGACGAAATTCGCAATAAGAAGATGGCAATCAAACTCGGTGCAGGCGCGGCAATCAAAATTCAAGATAATGGCTTAATCGTCCCTGCAAAAATCAAAGATTGGATGATTAGCACCGCCGAAGCCAATAATATTCCCTATCAACGCGAATTGCTCAATGGTGGCACAACCGATGCCTCTGCAATTCAGCTGACTCACGCTGGCGTACCGAGTGGTTGTATCTCGATTCCTTGTCGCTTTGTGCATACGACAAGCGAAACCGTCGAATTGAATGATGTCTCTGCCTGTGTCGATTTGCTAACTGCCTTACTTAAAGACGAGATTAAAATTGCTTAGTACCTCGTCTACAATTCTTAGAGACAGATGAAAATATCCGAATATTTCTAAATTTGCATCTACAATGCGGTGATGTTGATTGACCCTATCTCCCACACGATTGACGCTAAACTGTCAACATCGTCCCAATTTACACAGATTGTAGAGGTTGTCGCACGATGCTGAATTTACCGCCAATTGTTATCTTCTCGCTGGGGTTTTTCCTCGTCGCCCTTGCCGCCAAACAAATCGGGAAATTCTTTTCAAGTTATGGTTTGCCCTATATCACGGGCTATTTGCTGGCTGGAGCCTTCGCAGGTCCCTTTATCCTCGAACTTTTGCCAACAGAATCGCTTGAGCCACTGCGATATATTGATGATGTCTCACTCGCCGTCATCGCGTTTATTGCTGGGAGCGAATTGTATCTCAAGGAACTCCGCAGTCGCTTAGTTAGTATCCTGCTCAATTCGACAGGGATTGTAATTGCCGCCTTTACGCTGATTGGGATTGCGCTGTTCTTCCTGCAGTCTGCCATCCCCTTCACCGCAGGGTATCCAGCGATTACCAAAGTGGCAATTGCTTTACTCGGTGCGACCATCCTCCTTGCCTTATCTCCAGCCAGCACAATCGCCGTTATTCAAGAAGTCCGTGCCAAAGGACCCTTTTCTAAAACGGTCCTCAGTATCACCGTGGTGATGGATGTTGTAATCATTGTCTTTTTTGCTGTCGCTGTTGCCTTTGCCAGTGCGATGATCGATGGTGATGCCGTAACCCCCAGCTTCATTCTGATTTTGGTCTTAGACATTGTGATTGCGCTCTTGGCAGGCTATGTCATTGGACGTGGGTTGGGTGTGATGCTCTCCACCTCGTTGCCCATATCAGTCAAGATGTTTTTGATTCTAGCATTGGGCTATGTCTTGTTTGAATCCGCCAATTTTGTCCCAACTTGGGTATATGATCTGGCGGGGATTAAAATCAAAATTGAACCCCTCTTAATGTCGATGGTTGCAGGCTTCACCGTCACCAATTTCACGAATTATCGTCAAGCCTTTGAGGATTTACTCCACGACATTAGTCCATGGGTCTATGTTGCCTTCTTCACCCTCACAGGCGTTGGTCTGAAACTGGATATCCTCCTCAGCACCATCGGCATTGCCACTGTGTTGTTTGGGGTGCGGATGCTTGCCATCATCATTGGGACATATATCGGAGGGATACTTGCACGTGAGCCACAAGATTTCCGACGCTATGCGGGTTTGGGATTGATCACACAAGCGGGTATTGCACTCGGTCTCGCACGAGAAACAGCCGTCTTCTTCCCCGATACACTCGGCGGTGAATTCTCAACGCTCATTATCTCTGTCGTTGTGCTTAATGAAATATTTGGTCCAATGCTCCTCAAATTTGCGCTTCGTCAAGTGGGTGAAGCCTATATCCCAGAGGGCAGTGACCATCGTAAACCCCGTCGCCTGTTGATTCTAGGTGTCGAGCCACAATCCATCGCCTTAGCTCGGCAAATGGCGGCACAAAGTTGGCAAGTGATCGTTGCCGATACCAACCCGGAACGTGTTGAAGCCTTAGCCACAGAAGATGTTGATGAGCGAGTCATCGGACAGATAGACTCAGATACCCTCACCCCGTTGTTAAGCAATGAGCGGGATGCGCTGGTTGCCATGCTTGATGATGATGATGCCAATATGCGCGCGTGCCAAATCGTCAAAGAAGCCTTTGGTTTGGAAACAATGATTGTTCGGCTACGCGATGTCAGCTTAGCGGATGACTTTATCAACATTGGCGCACGAGTGATTGACCCAGCCTCCGCGGTTGTTCACCTACTCGACCAATCCATCAGCGCGCCTGAAGCAGTTGACTTATTACTCCATCAAGACCCTGACCACGATATTAAGCAACTAACCATCCGTGAACGTTCAGTGGATGGTCTGCCCTTGCGGGATTTACGCTTGCCGAGTGATGTGTTGATATTGGAGATTGTACGGGATGGCAATACGATTGTCCCTCATGGGTTCTCCACCTTGCATTTAGAGGATAAAGTCACCCTGATTGGCAGTCCAAACAGTTTAACCAAGGTCTCCTTAAAACTCGGTTAAACACCATCGGAAGCACAAAGAAATAGCTCCGTCCGCAAATCCTTAATAATTTTAAGGTAGCATTTCCCTATCTTGTTGTATGCTATAACAAAAAATTAACAAAAAGCGTTGGCGCGCCCAACACTTATGCATATACTCAAGCTATAGGGGGAGAGCAGAGTCAATAGTCCATTGGGGCTATGCTCAGTATGTTCGAGGTTTTCATGGCTCTTGATTTGCAACAACCCACATTTGAAGATTTGGAACTCCTTGCCGAGGTTTCGCAATTATTAAAGGTCATTGACCTTGACGAAGTCCTGCAAAAAGTGATTCAACTCGTCTCAAAATCGGTTGGAGCAGAGAAAACGAGTCTCTTCTTGCAAGAATCCCAGCAAGTCGATTGGGACCACCTCATCACCATGCGGAACTTATCAGGCGATGAAGCCTTTGCTGTCGTATCCAAAGTGTTGGACGATGGTTTTGCGGGTTGGGTGGTGCGTCAACGTGAAGGTGACTTTATTACAGATACGTTAGAAGATGGACGTTGGATTATCTTCCCTGATGATCCCGTTCCCGTCCGTTCGGTCTTATGTGTCCCCTTTATTGCCGATGACGAAGTGATAGCCGTCGTTACCCTGACCCATTCCGAACCGCAACACTTTACCGATTATCATCTCCGTCTCCTAACAATCATTGCCAATCAAGCATCAACCGCCATTCATAACGCGCAACTCTTCCATCGTGTAAATGCACAACAACGCCAACTGCAAACCATTCTGCAAGCGATGCAAGATATCGTGATTGTCGTCAATGAGCAGGGACAATTGATGCTTGTCAATGAGGTCGCGCAACAATTCCTCGATTTAGAACAACGCAGTGATGTCCTAAATCGTTATCTCGATGAATTTGTCAAAGTTGATTCGGTGCTTCAGCCCATCGCCGATGTCATCGAAAATGAGTCAGAGAATGAAGAGGAAGTCTGGACATTTAGGGTTCGTTCAGAACGTCGGCAAAAAGATTATCAAGTGCGGATGGCAGTCTGGCATGATGTCCGACAAGGGGTCGATGGCTATGTCATCGTCATGCACGATGTGACAACTATTCAAGACCTCTCCCGCTTCAAAGATGAAATGCTACGTGTCGCCTCCCACGACTTACGCAGTCCACTGGCATTAATTACAGGCTATGCAGATATGGTGGCGATGGACACGCCAGAAGACAATGAATACGTTCACCAATATGTCGATATTATCAAAAGCACCACCGACAAGATGGGCAATCTCTTGGATGATTTACTACGTATTGAGCGCGTCCGCAATTCACCTATGGAACTGCATGAACTTATCGACCCCCAACAACTCATCAAACTCGTCATCGTTAATTCCAAACATTCCGCACAGGCAAAAAATCAAACGATCGAATCCGAACTCCATCTCCAAGATGTGCCGCCCATCTTGGCAGACCCGGTGCTAATTCGGCAAGCCTTAGAAAATCTCATCAATAATGCCATCAAATATTCAGCTGTCGGTGGGCGTATCCGAATACAAGCAACCTATGATGAACATAAAGTGTATGTCTCTGTCCAAGACAATGGCATTGGTATTCCACAAGAGCATCTCGGACACATTTTCGAGACCTTCTATCGGGTCGAACAAGAAGGCAATACAGAACAGGGCAGTGGTTTAGGGTTAAGCCTCGTCCGCAATGTCATTGAGCGTCATGGTGGCGAAATTCGGGTGAACAGCCTCGTCGGTGAGGGGAGTGAGTTCTATTTCTGGTTGCCCCTCGCGGATAAGACAGAGACCGAAACAACCAACTAAATCACCTTCCTCGCAAGTCATCTCAGTCTATATCCAGACAACACCTTAATATCCTTAATAGGGTTTTGGGCATTCCTTCGTTAGAATAGAGCAAATGAAGGACATGAAGCAAATCACCAATGACCCAACGCATGGATGAACAAGTAAGCAAACTTCGGCGCGCCCTTGACGAAGTTCGCCAAAAGAAGGATTTGCTGACCCCACAAACCTATTCGCAGATGGTGATTGTTTTACTAGAGAAAATCCGTCACCTACAAACCATTCCCAAAACCGATGGTAGCCCCCGCGACGAGATTCGCTTGGTCACGGTGATGTTTGTTGATGTGGTCGATTCAACAATTCTCGCCCACAAACTCAGTAGTGATTGGAAAAATCTGATAGCGACTGCTCATGAACGGGTCACTGACGTGGTACAGGAATGGTCGGGGCAGGTCGGGCAGTATTTGGGTGATGGAGTTCTCAGCTTCTTTGGCGCACAACAAAGCCGTGCCGATGATGCCCTGCGAGCTGTCTCCTCTGCCTTAGCCATTCAAGAGATGATGCAATCTTTTGCCGACGAAGTTCAAACTCGCTATAAGGTGAGTTTTGCCGTCCGCATCGGTATTAGCACTGGCAAATTAACCGTTGGGATGATCGGGACCAGTGAGCATCAAGAATTTTTGGCATTAGGACCCGCCACCAACCTCGCCGCACGCCTGCAATCCCGTGCAGATAGTGGTGGCATCCTCATCGACATCGAAACCTACCATCGGGTACGACGGCATTTCGTCACCCTTCCATATGAACCCACACCAATCAAAGGTTACGAGGCACTGATTCGCTATTATGGTGTCTTGGAACCGATGCCCCTCCAAATGACCCAGTTAACCGAAGACAGCATCGGCGGGGAAACCCTTCCCTTTGTCGGATATTCTGACCAACTCGACCAACTACTCGCTCAATGGGAACATAATCGGCAGAATCAGACATTTTCGGTAGTTTCGATCTTCGGCGATATCGGCACTGGCAAAAGTCGCATGATGCAAGAATTCGCCAACCGCGCCTCAGTGAATCCTGCTTTCCAGATACAGCTCATTGCCCGCTACGAACAGCGCGATACCTCGCATAATGTCTTACGTTATTTTTTGACCCAGCAAGCCTCATTAACCCTCGATATGGATGAATACACCATCCGTCAACAAATCGAAAACCTAATCGATGACACCTCGAATCATCCCGACCCGCGTGGAGTCGCTGAGACCTTAAGTCAACTCTATCTGCATCAAGATAGCGAAGAGGACACGTCCGCTTCCTCCAAAACGCGACGCTTTCAGGAACGGCGAGTCTATGTGCAAGTTGCGGAATGGTTTCAAGCCATTGCGGAGCGCAGTCCGCTGCTGATTTTGGTCGATAATCTTCAATGGCTTGACCCGCTCTCCGTGGATTTGCTTGAACATCTTGCTGAGGTCATGCAGAACGCATCAGGGATGCTCATTAGTGCAGGTCGTCCCGATTTCCAGAGCCATTTCCCAAATTATATGACACATCACAATCCCTTAACGATGTCGCTTCATGGTTTACCGAATGACGCGATGCAACGACTCGTCGATTCCATTCTCTCCAAAGTTGACCGCTTAAATCCCGATTTGTCAGAGCTGGTCATCAATCGCTCAGAAGGCAACCCGCTTTTCGTGCATGAATTTCTGGCGATGTTGTTTGATAACGGCGTGATTAAAGTCCGAGACGATGGCTCTTGGCGCTTTGATGCCAAGCAATATTATTCCACCATGTCCGACTTACCCAATGGTTTGATGGGAGTCTTGCAAGCCCGCCTCGACGAACTGCCAACCCCCTCAAGGCAAGTTGCGCAACTCGCGTCCGTCGTCGGGCAAACCTTTTGGCATGGGGTCGTCGCCGAACTCTATGAGCAAAATGTAGATGCCGAACTAGATGCACTGATACAACGCGATATTATCATCCAACAAGCAGATAGTGCTTTTGACGGACAAACACAATATACCTTCCGCCACGTTCTCTATCGGGATGTGGCGTATGGTATGCTTCCCCGTGCCGAGCGAGAAGCCTATCATGATAAAGTCGCCCGCTGGTTAGTCGTGCGTGTGTCAGACAAGCCAGAATACTATCCGACCTTGAGTGACCACTTCGCCAATGCCAAACTGTACGAAGCCGCCCTTTTCACCAATTTAGAAGCGGTACTCAATCGTTTACAACGCGGGTTAGGAAGCGAAACCTTACGGCTGATTGAACGAGGTTTAGCCTATGCCCAATATATGCCTCGTGAAGTTGCCCTACCCATCGTCAGTCACCTATGGGCATTGCGTGGACAATCTTTCAATACCCTCAATCGCTTTGAAGAAGCCACCGCCGCCTGTCAAACCGCACTCCGTCTACTCGATGAAGTCCCCCCAGAACAACTCATCACCATTCGCATTCTCGCATCGCGGATGCTAGGCGAGGCGTTCCGCAGTTTGGGACGCTACCAAGAGGCACATGAAGCTCTTAGCACTGCCTATCACCTCATCGCGAATGAAGACCCCATTCAGATGGCTTCCATTCTCCATGCCTTTGGCTCACTCGCCTATTACATGGGACGCTTGGGGGAGAGCATGGCATACCAACAGCGCGCCTATACTCATGCGGAAGAATCTCAACTACTGGGACAGAAGAAAGGGGCAATGACCCAACTTGGCTTAATTGCCTTAGATCGAGGCGACATCTCCACCGCCCTACAATACTTTGAAGATGTCTTGCGTCTAAATGTGGAAGGAGAGAATATCCACTACCAGATTTTGGACTGGATTAATATTGCACGAGTCTACAGCGCAATTTTCGCCTATGAACTCAGCCTCGAAGCACTTGAACGCGCCAATGCCCTCCAAGCCTTTCTCCAGACAGATAACACCGTCCTCAAAGCCTATCGCGGATTGAATCTTATTGATTTAGGGGATACCGAAGCCGGGTATCCACTGATAGAAGATGCCGTCACGCGCAGTCATAAGGATGTCCATAACGCCCACTTACTTCAACTTATTGACATCCGCGCTTGTGTCATAATAAAGAATTATGATTTGGGCTTAGAACGTGCGAATAGCTTCCGAGAACGCATGCGTGACATCAATCCAATTTTATATGGACGCGCAACCTTGTGGGCTGGGATTGCCTCCCTTGAATTTGACCGTGAACGCGCATCAGAACTGATCGAAGAAGCAATGACACTAGAACAAGACCAGGGCGGGCGTGATTTGTGGCTTGCCTTCACAGCCTACGCACAAGCCAATCAAAACCCAGAACTGACCCATGCCTACCATGAAAAATCCGCCAACATCCTACAAGCTATCTCCTTTAGCCTGCATTCCAGACCCGACTTACAAGCCATCTTCCAAAATCACACCCAAGTCCAAGGCACGATGAAGTCAGCGGGTTGGGTACTCGGTTAAGCTACTGCCGCCACTGATTCGCGCGGATATTTTCACTGGCAAGTCGGGCGGTTTCATCAATCCGCTTGGCACGGGTCGCCTCTCGTTTGGCATTCAAAATCCACTCTAAAATTCCACGACGTACCGACGGCGGGAACGCTTCAAAGTTCTCGCG
>JANQRM010000250.1 GCA_028284565.1 Anaerolineae bacterium
ACTTCAATCCTTATGCCGTGTCCGTGCAAATGGCGATTCCATTGGCACACGCGCCTATGTTGAACCGTCCATAGAATCCTTAATCCAAACCAACCTCCCCAATGGTTATGAAGTGGATGTCATACAAGTTCAGTCTGCTGAGGGCATCACATGGTACTTAACCGAGAATAGCGACAGAACAACAATGTTTGGCTGGGTACGCGCTGAGCGTGTAGTAGAAGTCACCCCCTGCCCACCTGCGCCCTAATCTATCGTGTTATTCAACACAATCCTTTTTGACGGCGGTTGTCCTTGTGATAAGCGTCGTCTCTTTTTTTTGAGCATGGCTTACGCTAGACTATTGAGCATCGTACTCGAAAACTAGATTAGGAGTCCCTCATGGCAAAATCCTTTGATGTGGTGGTACTCGGTGCAGGACCCGGTGGGTATGTCGCCGCCATCCGTGCCGCCCAACTTGGATTAAATACAGTGATTGTCGAGAAACAATACTGGGGTGGTATTTGCCTCAATGTCGGATGCATCCCTTCCAAAGCCCTCCTCCGTAATGCTGAACTCGCCTATCTCTTCAACAACGAAGCCGAAGAATTTGGCATCAGTGGCGAAGTCACCTTCGATTATGGAGCCGCCCACAAGCGCAGTCGCAAAGTCGTTGATCGCATGACCAAAGGTGTGCAGTTCTTGATGCGCAAGAATAAAATCGAAATGCTTGAAGGTTGGGCGACCTTCAAAGATGCCAACACCATGGAAGTTGCGCTTAACGACGGCAAAACCGAGACTGTCACCTTCAAGAATTGCATCATCGCCACTGGAAGCAAAACCCGCCTTATCCCCAACACCGAACTCAGCGAGCGCGTTGTCACCTATGAAGAGCAAATCATGGAGGACAACCTGCCCAACTCCATCATCATTGCAGGCGCGGGCGCAATCGGTGTTGAATTTGCCTATGTCATGAAGAACTATGGCGTGGATGTGACCATCGTCGAATTTATGGATCGCATGGTACCGTTGGAAGATGAAGAAGTCAGCAAGGAACTCGCCAAAGCCTATAAGAAGCTCGGTGTGAAGGTCATGCTCAGCACGCGCGTCGAGGGCATCGAAGACACGGGTAAAGGCGTGAAAGTCACCGTCAGCAAAGATGGCAAAGAAGAAGTCCTCGAAGCCGATAAAGTCATGCAAGCCATCGGTTTCCAAGCGCGGACAGAAGGCTACGGACTCGAAAATACAGGCGTGAAACTGACAGAACACGGTGCAATTGACATCAACGAAAAGATGCAAACCAGCGTTCCGCATATCTATGCCATAGGGGATGTCACTGCCAAGTTGATGCTGGCACACGTTGCAGAGTCCATGGGTGTCATCGCAGCCGAAAATATCGCTGGCGCACCCACGATCGAACTCAACTATAAGATGATGCCACGCGCGACCTATTGCCAACCCCAAATTGCCAGCTTTGGCTATACCGAAAAAGAAGCCAAAGAACTCGGCTACGACATCAATGTAGCGAAGTTCCCCTTCCAAGCCAACGGGAAAGCCATGGGGCTAGGCGACACCCGCGGATTCGTCAAGCTCATCAGCGATAAAAAGTATGGCGAAATCTTAGGCGGGCATCTGATTGGACCCGATGTAACGGAGCTACTGCCCGAATTGACCCTCGCGCAATATGCCGAACTCACACCGGAAGAATTGGCACGGAATGTCCATGCTCACCCGACCCTGAGCGAAACGTTGAAAGAAGCGGCGCATGGTCTGGAGGGTCATTTCCTGAATATCTAACAAAATCGTAGGGGCGTACAGCTGTTGCGCGTAGACACAGCAAATCTACGCCCCTACATGATTCACGTGTAGACTTTGCGATTTTAATTTCGATGAATTGGAAATTTTCGAACGCAAAACAAACCGACATATACATTGATTCCTAACCAAAGTGGCTAAAAACGCTGGACAAAAATGTCTGAAATACGCGGAAACGACCTGAAAGACCCCAAAATGCCCTTTTTTTGACAGTTTTATACCCTGAAACCCTCGTTTAGGATTCACAAATCGCGAATAATTTGTCTCAGAATCAACATTGATGAGAAAATCAACCTATTGGTAATCGTTGTATCAAAATTTGTTATCTCGATACTCATTTTACCTACAGAAAAAACACTCTGATTACATCTAACTTTTACTCATCATCTCCGTAGTCATCTCCACCGTAGTCATCGTCGTCGCCGTAATCGTCTCCACCATAGTCATCCCCACCATACTCGTCATCGCCGTAGTCGTCCCCGTAGTCATCCCCACCATAATCATCGTCGTCTTCATCGTCATCATTACCAAAGGGCAAATCGAAGCCATCTTCATCGTCGTCATTACCGAAGGGGAGATCAAGATCAATGTCAAAGTCAGCATCCATATCAAAGGGTAATTCAAAGTCGAGGTCGTCCAGATTCACCCCAATACATTCGGCGCGTTCTCTGGGAGAGGCATCTTCATCATCGAAGCAAGCCAAATCAATTTCTAGGGACTCAAAGGGCAAATCGTTGCAACTCGGCAGGAAACCATCGCCATCTTCACTACAGGGCAATCTACCCGCTTGCAGACGGTCATAGAGTTCATCGAGTGCTTCTTCAGCGAGGGGGAGCGCAATTTCAATTTCACGTTCCAGCAAATCGAGAGGCAGGTCTTCTAATTCTTCAATGACATAGGCGACAGGCAGTTCAGGCAAGCCGTTGATAATGAGGTCAGCATCGACTGGAATATCAACCTGTGTGCCTTCGAGGATGGCTTGGACTCGTCCAGCAACTTTGGTGACAGCCGAGCCTTCAACAGTGCGTATCCGCATTTGTTCATTGGGTTGCGCGGTGAAGAAGACGGTTGACCCCATCGCCACATCCACCCCATTGATATTGAAGGCAACTTCATTCACGCCATCGGGAGTTTGTACAAGTAAGCCATTTTCGGGGGCTTCGGCACAACCCGCATCGCCAATGCCAGAGCGCAGGTAGAAAGCTTGCATGGGATTGAGGTTGCCAGCTTGTGTTGCGTCTGTATTTGCGGTGATTTCGACATCTCCAAAGAGTAAGAAGGTCACATTTTGTCCGGGCAGGGTATCGGGGATATTCGCTTGGAGGCGCATGAGTGCCACACCCCATGTGCCTGCTTCTTCATTCATCGGATTGAGGCGTAGGGATTGAATCTGGTTGACATCGACCACATCCCCCACTTGGGAGAAGGTGAAATTGGAGGCATCGACTTGGGCAGTCGCTTCGATTTGGAAGTTGCCATAGCAGGCTTGGTTGCGCCCGGCGGATTCACAGATTTGGTCAACCGCGTCAAGTGCTGTTTGTACAATGGCTGGGCAATCATTCTGAGCAAATACCAGTATTGATGTTAGACAAAGGGTGAAAAATCCGATGATGATAGAGCGAATACGGTTCATATAGGCTTCTCTCAATTTTTGTTTTTTGCCAAAGAATAACATTAGAATTGAATATAATATTCAAGTTAAATATATATTGTTCACTATTTTCCAAAATACTCTTTATATACAGATATAGCAGACATCCCGATATCATCTATTACGGTTTCAATCTGAATAGAAGTTATCATAAAAAGCTCTACCCAGTGAGTAATTACACGATTATCTGGTGTGCTTTCTATAGAATCCAACTCACTTAAAATGACAATAACCATGTTTGATGTATCTAGTAAACTAAATTGTAATTTAGCAACAGAATTTCCGTCACCATTTGTATAATTCGTTGTAAAGTCTGTTGATATATCTTCGCTTGGATAGTATTCGCTCAAAGTATCTAGGAGTTGATTACTATCTCCACCAAAGTTTTTACCTACTACTAATACAAAACTATTCTCATCCTCTATACTTTGGGTAAGTTCTTCCATATCAGTAGTTTTAGGAACATTACTTACCAAAACATAATCTACACCAAAAATAGACAAAGGTTCAATATTCCATAGGTATGAAGCCTCATGGCTTTTCATGTTATCTATTTTGTCCATTTTTGCAGTCGGTGGATTCCATTCATATAGCTTAGGATGTTCACTGTATGAATAATTCCAAGGATATTTATATTGTTGTAGAGCAATCAAAAACTTTGACAAGTTATTGTGTCTATACTGCAACGGAATAACCGACAGTGGTAGACATCGATTATCATCGGCACAGAATGCCTTCTGTGGTCGGAATGCCCTAAGTCCCGGTCCTTGATGGATCCATTCATCACGCGGTTGGCTTATATCTACCCAATTTGTATAGATTGTAACCATAACATTTTCGCAATTTGCTTTGTTGTTCATTTGGATGCTGGATTAAATATCCCCTCTATTCATCATCTTACGACTGTGGGACAAGGAGTGAAATATCCATCGTTGTCTCGGTGATGTTGATGGTCTCTAGGTTATGGGTTTCACCTAGCCGTTGCGTGAGGATCAAGTCCAACGAGCCGATGACGACATCCACAAAAAATTCTCCGGTTGCGAGTGCGATAAATTCTTCGGAGGGTTCGGGTGCATTTTCATCCACAAGCAGTTGCCCT
>JANQRM010000260.1 GCA_028284565.1 Anaerolineae bacterium
ACCTGCCTCATCTCCAAAATATTGCGGAAGCCTTTTTACAACCAGCACGTCGAAATGGTTCACAACTGCTGGTACGAATTTTGGGGGATGCGGGCTTATTCACATGGGGCGAGGCGGTCTTTGGCTTTGTCTTCGGTGGATTGCTGGGTTTGTTGTTGGGGACAATTTTCGCACATTCTCCCTTGATGGAACGTGGCTTGTTGCCTTATGTCGTTGCGTCACAGACAGTACCTATACTGGCGATTGCGCCAATGGTGGTGATTTGGTTAGGGGCAGGTCCTTTATCCGTCTCTGTAATTGCCGCCTACCTGACCTTCTTCCCTGTGACCATTAATACCCTACGTGGCTTACAATCGCCCAAGCCGACAGTCATCGAACTCATGCACTCCTATGCGGCGAGTCGATGGACGATATTATGGAAGGTCCGTTTTCCAGCAGCATTGCCTTATATCTTCACAGCATTGAAAGTCTCCGCAACAGCCAGTGTCGTGGGGGCGATTATTGGCGAGTTACCATCAGGGATTGGCGATGGCTTAGGGCGCGCCATTTTGGACTTTAGCTCCGATTATAGTTTAATTTCGACTCCCAAATTGTGGGCATCAATTGTCATGGCGGCGTTTGTGGGTATCATCTTCTTCGTGATTGTGAGCTTGATTGAACGCTGGGTTTTGCGCGGATATGTGCGAGTAACCTAATTGAGTGTAGGATATTATGAACGATAACGTATCATCCCAGGATCCAAAAAGAGTAAGTGATTTATCTCCCAATAATATGGGGAATGTTTTCGATATCACTATAGATGAACAAACTACCGTCTTACAGAAAAGTAACTTGAGTGTCATCTATGCAAATAATGTGAACAAGATTTTTAATCCCAATACAGATGAACAAGTCATCGCTTTGCAGGATGTCAACTTGGACATCAAAGAAGGCGAATTCATCTCATTGATTGGTCCGTCGGGCTGTGGCAAATCGACCTTACTACGATTGATCGGCGATTTATTGACACCGACTTCCGGTGAGCTATATGTCAATGGCAAAAACCCGCATCAAGCTCGACTAGATCGCGATTATGGGATGGTTTTCCAAGCGGCGACTCTTTTGGATTGGCGGACGGTGAGCAAGAATGTGCAGATGCCCTTAGAGGTGATGGGATTCATCAAGGAAGAACGAGAAGCCCGCGCCCAAGAGATGCTGGAACTGGTCGAACTCAGTCAGTTTGGCAATCATTATCCATGGCAACTTTCCGGTGGGATGCAACAGCGGGTATCCATCGCACGAGCTTTAGCCTTCCAGCCGTCACTTTTATTGATGGACGAACCCTTTGGCGCGTTAGATGAGTTTACTCGTGAACGCATGAATATGGAGTTGCTAGACATCTGGCAACGGACGGGAATTACCGTGATTTTCGTCACCCATAGCATTCCCGAAGCGGTGTATCTGTCAAGTCGCATTGTGGTCATGTCACCACGTCCGGGGCGCATTACACAAATTGTCGAGAATACTGTGCCGTATCCACGTGAGTATGAAACCCGCGAAACCCGTGAATTCTTTGAAAAAGTGGGTGAAGTGCGGGAACTCCTGCGCGATGCTCATGAGGTGTAGTCCATGAGTACCAAAGTCAAATTTGATGAACCCACTTTCTCAGAACGATTGCAGGCAAATTTCCGTTTCTATCTGCCGACGATATTGATTGCAATTGCGGTACTCGTATTGTGGGAACTCGCTGTGACGGTGTTCAATATCCAGCAATTTTTGCTTCCCAAGCCAAGCGTCATTCTGCAAGAATACCTGAGTGAATTGCAACTCTTCCTCAATCCCGAAGAGACTTCAATCTTGTTCCAAGCGAGTGGGGCAACGCTCTGGGAAGCCTTTGGTGGATTCGTACTCGGCTGTGGATCGGGGATACTTGTGGCATTAGTAACAGCCCGCTGGGCGATTGTGAGTGAAGCGACAATGCCCTTTGCGATAGCCGCCAATTCCGTGCCGATTATTGCCTTTGCCCCGATTATGAACAACTGGTTTGGCTTGACCAACCCTGCCTCAAAGATGGCAATTGTAGCGATTATTGTCTTCTTCCCCACAATGATTAACACGGTGCGCGGGCTGACGCTGGTCGAACCCCGTCAACTCGAACTCATGCACTCTTATGCGGCGAGTCCCTTTAAGATATTAAAGGATTTACGCATTCCCAATGCCTTGCCCTATATTTTCAGCGCCTTACGTGTGGCAAGTGCTTTGAGCTTGATTGGTGCTGTGGTCGCGGAGTTCTTTGGGGGACCGCGTGCGACATTAGGGGTATTTATCACGCAAGAAGCCTCAGCCTTCGACTTTGCCCGTGCATGGACAGCGATTCTAATGGCTTCCTTGATTGGGATTGGCTTTTATCTCGCCGTTATCCTTGCCGAAAAACGTTTCATGCCGTGGTACGATGCTCAACGAGCAACCAATCAATAAAAAAGGGGTGCTGACGATATGCCAGAACCCCGACGATAGGAGTAAGGAAGATTGCGTGTTTAGGCAGGTGAGGGTGCAGTCGTTAGGATGCGTTGGTAGACATGCCAATCCACGGCTTCACCTGTTTCTGCGTAGTGCTTCATTCCAGTGAGGATACTCGGCAAGAGTTTTTCATATTGACGGCGAATCATTAGTTTATCCATGATCGCCCCAATCGGACCAAACTTGGGTTCATAATGCATTTCCATCCATGCACGAGAGCCGTTGCCTTCTGCATCGACACCCACATGGGCGACAATGTTATCAATCGGTGGCTTCGTGCCTTTGATGAAGTCAATCTTTAAGCTAAGGGATTTGCCGTCATTCCATTGGAATGCTCGTTCTTCAACCGCAAAGCCTTGACGGAATTCACAAACCCGCGCCGCGCCTTTACCTTCTCGATTCTCTGAAATATAGTAGGCATTTGTCACATACGGATGGAATGTCCCAATTCCGCCGAGGTCAGCCCACAGCTTCCAGACTTTTTCGGGTGAAGCATCAATGTATTGACTAATCTTGATTGTAGACATTAGGTTGCTCCATGAGTCTCTTACGATAAGATAGATTGATACAGGGTGTTATTCCGATAGAAACAGCCTCTCACTTTCGATCTTCTGTACTGGATATTGAATCTCGCAGACCGTTTCTTGTGCGCGGTCTGGCGGGGCGAGCTTGAGGAACACTTCACGACCTTTTCCATCAAATTGATAGCCATTCTCTTCTGCCCAGACACCCATTGCACTGTAACATGCATGCGCCTCTTCAAAGGGACCAACGCGCACCGATGTGAGCATTGTATCGATAGCAGGTAATTCACGGACGGTCATCTCTAGCCCTTGTTGTAAAGGAACAGTGGTATCAATAGGTTCATTTAACAGAAATCCCATTTCAATATCCAGTGCCTCTGGGTCAAACATATCCGAATGGAGAACAGCAGTGAAATAGCCCAGATACTTGCTTTCCACACGAGCTGGGAGGAGATGATGGATTTCTTGGCTCAACGCCCGAGTCACATGAATGTCATCGCAGAGTTTACGCACTGAAAGAAAAAATTGCTTGGGAATCGACTTGAGAACGATGTCGTAATCCTTCAACTCCCCCTCTGTTTCAATCTGCTCAATACGTGACTCAATCACCCGAAAGCGCGACATCTCTTCGCGTAAGGTCTGCTCGACCTGTGCCTTTTTCATCATTAGCATCCCCCGAATCTCATCCCCCGAAATGTCCTCATTGAGGAGACGTGAGATTTGGTCAAGGGATAAGCCCAATTCTTTCAGGGCAAGGATACGATTCAGGCGAGGAAGTTGCTTGGCACTGTAATAGCGATAGCCGCTTTCGGGGTCGATGCGGGCAGGTTTGAGCAAGCCCAATTTGTCATAATGGCGCAATTGCCGCCCCGACACCTGTGCAATCTTAGAAAATTCACCAATTTGGAACATTGCCTCACTCCATCTTCATCTCACATCCATCAGTGTAAAGTTTGACACTGTGTCAAAGTCAAGCACTTTTTTGAAATTCGTTCAATCAATTACCGCCGAGGCGCAAAGAACACCAAGTATTTTATGCTTCCTATAAGGTAATTGTTAAGTCATAAGCGATGAACAGAAAATGGGTGTGAAAAGTCTCCCCTCATGGAATGGGGGGAGATTTAGAGGGGGGAGAAATTACCCAACGAAACATAAGTCAATCCATGTCCACTTTTCCCCATTCGAGGTCCATTCTATAGCTCAAACCAGAATCAAAAAACGGCAGGGGGTTGCCCTACCGTTTGAAATAGCGTTGCTAGTTTGAATTAAGCACGTTTGTTATTGGCACGTAGTCGGCGAGAACCAACGATCACACCAATCAGACCAAATGCCATCAAGAAGAAGATTCCGGCATTCTCTGCGCCAAGGTCATCAAAGAGACCTGTATCTGGCAAAGTTGTTGTCCCAGTGGTTGCAGTCGTGGCAATGCCTGTTGTAGTGGTTGGTCCACCTGTATCCGGTGTGGTGATTACTCCACCATCTGTCCCCCCATCATCAGGCGTTGAGAAGAGAATTGCTAAGGCTGTTGCCGTCATCTCGACATCTGATAAGGAGACACCGCCACTAGTACCAGCTGGGGTCGTTGCCACGGGCGTTTCATTCCCAGTATCTGGTGTAAGCGAACCAATGGCATCTGCAGTCAATTGTGCTAAGGCTGTTGCCGTCATATCCGCACTTTGCGCGAAGAATTCCGCCGTTTGTGTCAAGGAGACAGACGTGGCTGTCGCATTGGCATCCGCGGTTGGTGTTGGCGTATCGGATGGTGTTGGTGTCGGTGTATCCGTGAACAGTTCCGCTGTCATCGTAGCATTCGCATCATCAGTTTGACGCATCTGAGTTGCTAGAATTTGTGCTTCGGTGGTTGCGTTCAATTCTGCTATGCGGGTTGATGTTATTTGGATAGGGGTAGGACCCGTATCGAATGCACCTGTAGCAAACAAGATAAGGACAACGAATCCGCCTAAGAGCAGTAAGATGAGTAAGCCAGCAATCAACAGAAAGCCGCGACTTGGACCGCCACCATCGTCCTCGGCAACCGCGATTTCATCATCATCGAAGCCACCAAAATCGTCAAAATCGTCGTCTAAGCCTAAGTCAGCATCTAAATCGGCATCGTCGAAGACATCGTCCCCAAAGGCATCATCGCCGAAGTCGTCGCCTTCGTCATCAAACCGAAAATCGTCAAAATCATCATCATTAAAAAGATCATCATCAAAATCAAAGTCGTCACTTGCCATATGGCACGCTCCTTGCGGACAGTTCGTCGATAAGTCCGTGTATGACTATACTCCAATTTGCTGTCATCTGCCAGCCAGTTCGAGGTTCGCAAATGGAACTGCGATTGTCTCCCCTGTAATCAATTCTACTCTGGCTCCTTTTACGCGCAAGCCATTTGCGAGGGGAATCGGCTGACGGGGTAGTTCCACCACTTTTCCCATCTGCCCTAAGTGTGGTTCGCGGGTGAGACGAACCCGCTGATTGACTCGTAGAGGAATGCTCCAATTCAATCCCGGTGGGCGTTCATCAATCCGACGGTTGATAATCGCTTCTGGACGACGGGGTTCCCAGCGTCCGGGGGTATATGCATCTAAGGTGATTTGAAAGCCTACATTATCCGTCAGTAGAGTTAAAACCTCGTTACTCATGTTGATGTCGCCAAAGCCCTCCGTCAGCATAATGGCAATCGGGCTATTTATTACGCGCTCACGCCATGGCGCAGGCAAGCTAGGGGCGATAATACCGGAAATATTGACTCGTTCTGCTAACGCAAGCTGTTGCAAATCAAGGGGTTCATAGAAAACAATCACCGCACCTTTGTAGGTGGTATCGAGGGTATCGACCAAACTCTCTAAGCCTTGCTTCGGTTC
>JANQRM010000272.1 GCA_028284565.1 Anaerolineae bacterium
GGTGTTGATGGGGACACAACGGCTGACTCGTGTGGCGGGGATGGCGAATACGAAAGAGATGGTGCTGTTGGCGGAACGATTTGATGCTCAGCAGGCGATGGCATACGGCATTTTGAATGATGTCGTCGGGCGGAGTGAGTTGGATGAAGCAACACAACAACTGGCGCAAAAGTTCCTCAAGTTGCCCCCACGGACAGTCAGTGTTGCCAAGCGAATCATTGAGGAAGGCGATGGGCTATCCCTGCGGAAGAGCCAAGATTTGGAGATTAATCTGCAAGCAACCTTGCTGAATAGTCCAGATTTTGAAGAGGGCGTGAATGCCTTCTTTGAGAAGCGAGAGGCGCAGTTTAAGGGGAAATGATTGAACCTCCAAAGGTCGCGTAGACACTGACCTGCACACCAAGAACGCCACGGGTAAAGTGCCTTGAATTACTTAGACGTTTGGCAGGGTTGGATGAAACGGAGTGAGCATGTTTTCAACCTCACCCTAAATCCCTCTCCAAAAGAGAGGGACTTTTTACACAATATTATTTCTCAACTTCCATTCTTCCATAGTGGAATTGGAGATTAACTATATGCGCTCGATGACGAGTTTTCCGGTGAGGCTCATGGTGTATTTCACAAGGAAGTGGGCTGAGCCACCTGCTGGCATGTCAAAGGTTAGCTCCTCAGATTTGGACATGCCTCCCATCCATGTTTGTGCTGAGATGATGCGCTGTCCGGCGGGAATTTGAGTCGTCTCGGTACTGCCCTTGCCGACATCCAAGACCTGTTCGCCGTCTATGAATATCTTGAAGTTGACTGCAGAGTACATCCATGCAGAAGGACGCTCGATGATGAGTGTGCCAAAACCATCTTGATTTGGGACAGGTGGTGCAGGCGGTAAATCGGGCAAGTCATCGAACACTTCTGGGCGTTCTTGTGGGATGTCAATTGGGCGTGATGGCATTTGGGGTTGGCTGTCGAGTTCGGCTTTAATGGCTTCTACTAAGTCATCGACATCACGGGAAAAACGGTTGTGGGAGAGTTCAAGGGCGTTGCGTTTACTGAGTTCTTTGAGGTCTTCGGGAAGTTGGTCGGCTTTGGGCATGCGAGCGCGCTGGACGAGTACGGGTATCACCAAGATGCCCCGTTGGAGCGCAGTTGCCACTTCGAGACGGACGAAATCATGGGGGTTATCGAGACGGCGGTTGCCCTCGCGGTCTTCAATATCCACCCATTGGGGACCAATCACGGCAACAAGGACTTTGCAAGTGGAGATGGCATCATCAATGGCTTGGGTGAAATCTTGTCCGGGGGCAATGTCATCGACATCGAGGAAGAGGATGTCTTCGCCTGTTTTTGCTATCAATTGATCGCGGAGTCGCCCGACATAGCCTTCACTATCTGCCCGACGATAGCTGATAAAGACCTGTTGTGGCATAGCTGATTACTCCTATTTTCCCACATTAATCAATATGACAGAATAATAACACAAAAACACCCCATCGAAATGTGATGAGGTGCTTGGATTGATTTGTGTTACGAGAAGCTATGAGGCGACGGCTTCGATTTCATCTGCGGTGGGCATAGTTGCACGTTGTCCATGAATACCGGTTGCACCATCAGGACGGGTGGAACGGTCAGTAAGGGACTGCATATCGCCATTAGCATCGAATGCGCGCACTTCAAAGTCGAATGTGCCTTCCTCAAAAGTCCAATCGTAACGCCAGATGACCCATGTGAGGTCACCGATGGGGTCGCGGAGTTCGGCTTCTTCCCATTCACCTGCATTGACTCGAACCTCCACTTTGGAGATGCCTTTTGCACCAGAGTAGGCAATCCCACCGATGGGAACGAGATAGTCTTCGCCATCTTGGAGGATGGAGTCGGTGGCGACGGTATCGATCACAGACACTGTGTTGACAATCGCTTCCGTACTCCAACCACGCCGTACCCAGTAACCTTCTTGCCATTCATCGACAAATTCAATGGTGCTAATCCACTTGGGTTGCTTCATGCCGTAACGGTCTGGAATGTAGACACGCAGGGGGAAGCCATGTTTTTGGCGAAGGGGTTCATCATCCCACGCATAAGCCAGCATGATGCGGTCATCTTCTTCCACCAAATCGAGCATCAGGTATTCGTCGAAGTTATCGGCAGAGGTGATTTTCATCGCTACAGCATCAGAAGACGGCTTCACAAAGTCGATGAAGTCCTTCATG
>JANQRM010000310.1 GCA_028284565.1 Anaerolineae bacterium
AGGCTTCTGGCAAACGAGGAACAAAAGGTGGATATTTCAAATCTGGACGATCAACCTTCATCAACTCAAACAGATTCGCCGATCCCAATGCACCGTTAATCGTATACACATCTCGGCTGGGTTCGACCTGAAGTTCACGTATTAACCGTTCCCGCATCCGTTCAGAGATAGTGTTCTCTACACTCAATCGCACAACCGACCCAAACCGCCGTTCCTTGAGACTCTCCTCGATGATGGCTTTCACATCCATCATGTCATCATCAAGTTCCAATTCATAATCAATATCCGCATTGCGTAAAACCCGGAAGGGATGCGCCTCCAATACGGTCATACCCGGAAAGAGACGCGAGAGATTATCGTCAATCACATCTTCAATCCATAAGAATTGTTCATCACTCGGCGATTGTCCATCTCCGTAATGTTGTAAAACCTGATTTAGATGTACCAAACGCGACAGAATATCCGGGACAGGTACTTTGATACGGGCGAATTCGAGTTCTTCACCATCTTCCACTGTCCGTTCTAGATAGACCCCTAAGTTCAAGCTCAAATTCGAGATGAATGGAAAAGGACGCACATGATCCACCCCAAGTGGCGTGAGAACAGGAAAAACCTCTTCATTAAAATACATTCCCACAGCTTCTCGTTGACGTGGGTCAAGCTGATGCGTATGGACAATCTGAATGCCTTCTGCTTCCAATGAGGCCAAAATTTCTTGATAGACACGACGTTGCGCCACCAATAAATCACCAACTTCATGCCGGATTCGATTGAGTAGTTGCAGCGGCGTCAAACCATCTGGACGCGGATTGGAGATACCCAGTTTGATTTTCTGGATATACGAAGCAACCCGCACCATATAGAATTCATCCAGATTGTTGCCCACAATCGCCAAGAATTTAACACGCTCCAACAGTGGAGTCTTGTTATCAATTGCTTGCGCCAAGACGCGACGCTGAAATTCAATCAAACTCAATTCTCGGTTAATGAATGTCTCAGATGTCAGTGCGGGAAGTGCATCTGCAGGTTGGGTGGTCATTTTTTCCCTTCATGAATTTGCATACAATCTATCTGTTGACGATAGCATTTATCAGAACAGTTCGCAACAATTATTGTTATATAGGATTGTTAAAGGTATGTAACCCACACAAATCACACAACTATAATGACCTCTTATAGACCTCTAGTGACCTGAACAATTGACTTTTGGAGCTTCACTTGGCACAATTGATCTGTTTGATTAAAGTAATCCTTGTTAAGGGCGTACAGCTGTACGCCCCTACATTTTACATTCATCTACAATTACAGAAACCGTACGATACCAACACCTATGATCTTAGAAAAAACACTCGAAACACTCGAACTCATAAAAATCTTCGACCAATTGGCGGGCTATACTTCTTTCGGTGCAGGACGTGAACTCGCATTGGATTTGATGCCATCCACCGACATCAACGAAGTACAGATGTGGCAACGTGAAACTGCCGAAGCCTTTGAATTACTCGAAGCAAAGACCAATATCAATTTGCATGGTGCGCGGGATGTCCGTGACCCCGTGATTAATTCACAACGCGGAGTCATCATCGAACCCAGTGTGTTACTCGATATTCGCTACACACTTCGTCGGGCGACGACTCTCAAGCGCATGTTAGGGCGAATGCAAGGACAGTATCCCCTTCTCGCAGACATCGCTAATGAAATCGAAGAATGCAATGATTTACAATCGGAAATCGCCAAATCCATTGATGACAATGCCGAAGTGATGGATACCGCCAGTGTCAAATTGGCAATTATCCGCCGAGACTTGAAGATTGCCTTTGAACGTCTGCAATCCAAATTAGACACCATTGTCTCATCCAAATCCAACCAGACCTTTTTGCAAGATTCCGTCGTTACCATGCGAAACGGACGCTATGTCATCCCCCTCAAAGCCGACCACAAAGGCAAAATCAAAGGCATCGTCCATGATTCCTCATCGTCTGGCGCAACCCTCTTCATCGAACCCATCGCCACCGTCGAACTCAACAACAAATGGCGTGAACTGCAACTCGACGAAGAGAAAGAGATACGACGCATTCTCCGTGAACTAACAGACCGTGTCGCCGAAGACAGTGAGCAAATCGTCACAACGGTCGGAGTCTTAGGCTATCTCGATTTGGTCTTTGCCAAAGCACAACTCGCCGAAAAAATGGGGGCAATCCAACCGAAAATCGTCCCCTTCCGCAAAAAGTCGAAGAACCCCAACCACCCCGGCAGTGTCATCTACCTCAAAGGAGCAAGACACCCTCTTTTATCTGGCAAAGTTGTCCCAATCGATGTCGAATTCGATGAACTAACATGGGTGATGGTGATTACAGGTCCCAATACAGGCGGTAAAACCGTCTCGCTGAAAACCGTGGGCTTGCTGGCATTAATGGCACAGTGTGGTTTGTTCCTGCCAGCAAATGATGCCCAACTATCCGTTTTTGAAGGCATCTACGCAGACATCGGCGACGAACAGAGCATCGAGCAATCCCTCTCCACCTTCTCCTCTCATATGACCAACATCATCAACATCCTCGACAAGTGCGATTCGCGCTCATTGGTAATACTGGATGAAATGGGCGCAGGCACAGACCCCGCCGAAGGTTCAGCATTGGCTCGCGCTTTACTCACTCGTCTACTGAATAACCGTGTCACAACCATGGTCAGTACCCATCATCCCGAACTCAAAATCTATGCAGTGGAGACATCCGGTGTTCGTAATGCCAGTGTGGAATTCAACTTAGAAACGCTTGCTCCGACCTACCGCTTGATTGTAGGGTTACCGGGCAGGTCGAATGCGCTGGCAATTGCTCAACGTCTAGGATTAGATGAGAACATCATCGCGGATGCCCGACAGATGGTCGCTACCGAAGACCTTGTTGCAGACGATTTACTAGATGAGATTCAAAGGACTCGCGCCGATATTCAAAGCAAACATCTTGAAATCGAAGGATTACAAGACGAAATTCAGTCACAACGCGATGACTTACAAGCCCGCCTCGATAAGATTGAAGATGAACGCCGTGACGTGATTCGGGCGGCTCGTCGTCATGCTGAAGAGGACTTAGGCGAATTCCGCAAAGAACTCAAACGCCTACGCAATGACATGCGACGCATCGGCACACCTGTCGAACAAGTCCAAGCCCTCCAAGCCGCTGCAGAAAAACTCGCTGAATGGACAAATGAACCTCTTGATGAGGATGAAGTCGAACAAGTCACTGATATCGACTGGATTCCAAAGTTGGGTGATACCGTCTTCCTTGACACACTCAATGCAGAAGGCACAATCGTCGAACTCGACGATAAAGAAGCTCAAGTCCAAGTCGGCAGTCTGCGGGTACGTGCCAAATATCGAGATATGCGGAAGCGCAGTAAGAGTGAGCGACGAGAAGAGCAACGTGGGCATGTCCGGCAATATGAACCCCGCGATACCGAAATCCCGCAAGTTACCTCACCCGGTTTAGAACTAGACTTACGTGGACAACGAGTCGACTCGGCTTTAGAGAATTTAGATCGTTACATCGACTCAGCCTATACAGTGGGTTTGCCCTTCGGACGCATCATTCATGGCAAAGGCACAGGTCGTCTGCGCCAAGCCGTGCGTGAATTCCTCAGTGAGCATCCACTCATCAGCAAAGTGACCCGTGCCACCCAAAATGAAGGCGGAGAAGGTGTGACCATCATCCACATGGTTCCGATAAGTTAATCATTTTCCACTGACTCGATAAGATAGTGCAAGGTGAGGAATTTAATACCAAATAACCACATGCGATGACGAGCAAATACACAGGCTTGGTCAGGCACAGGTGTGTCTTCTGGCAAATCATCATAGGCTACAGGAAAGACATCTATTGTCTCGTTGATTGGTAAACGTATTGTCAGTAAGCGATTTACCCAATACACACCCTGATCGCCTGAATAGTCTTCTGATGGCAAACTTGTGAGATGCAACATAGTTTCTCTATCATGAACTTGGGTGCTTAAGCGCAATATACTTGTTAGACTTCCTCCAACCAGTGGAAAGGCAATATTCATGTAGGGACGTAGATCATCATGATGGCTGGAATAGGCGGCAACATAAACAGCTTCTTGGGTATGGGTATAGGTACGAATCCAACCCCTTACCGAATCACGTCCATCAAGCTCATCTTTCAGTGGCACAATCTGACTATCAATCGCAGTTTCCTCACCCACTGAGTTCAGAGGTAGATTCATTTGTCCCATACGCCGACTCACTTGCTTATAAAACCGTGCTGGTAATCGAAACAAGCGTGTCCATTGAGGATGCACAATCAAGTGATGATGCTGTGTCTGCTCATAAAAGTTCCGAATATGGGGTGATAGACTTTGGATGTCACAATCTGGTGTGGCATAACTGGAGAAGTCATCCACAATACCCGATGGAGTCTGTTTCTGTGTGTCAATTGCATCAATGTCTGTCAGAAAATTCGCCCCAATGCGCCAACGCCACGGAAGCCGACTAAAGGGGATATCCGATGCGTTCACATTTATGGATGGCTTAACCAGACACCATCCTAAGATGCCCAAACCTGCGAAACCAACAGCATTCAACCAGCCATGCCAAGTTAGCATTGTCGGAATCGTCAACACCCACCAGGCAGTCAACTGTCCAAACATATAACCAAATGCCAATAGCATCGTGAAGAATAAACAAGAGATTGAGATGTTCAAAATATAACGCGGAAATCGATGGGGTATGGTCTGTCGAATACGAAATAGATAGAGGATTGCCAACGATATATAACTGCCAGTTAATCCGATTACACCTATAACTTCAATCCATCCAACGTGGTTTAATTGCAAGGTTTGAACAAAGCCAATGGCTATCCATGCTGGACTGAGGATGATGACCCAAGCTGTAATACGATACAGTAGTAAGCTCTGGTGGTGGAGACGTAGTTGATGACCTATCATGCCAGCAATGACTAAGCCACCCAAACTAATAAAGGTAAAGTGAGCAACAGTCAATGGAACGATAGACCCAGTAAAGCCGAGCAATTCTCCGGAGCCACGATAAGCGACAAACCAAATTCCACTCACCAATACGTAGGCATAACCTGCATCAATACACAACATATCGAGTGATGTAGCAGGACGAGACAGAAAACGAGACACTCCCGATAAAAAGATGAATACCGACTGTGCGAACCAAGCGACGGCGAACACACCACCTATCCATCCGATGGGTTGCAGTAAGGCAATCGTTGTCATCAATACGACAACGATTTGGATACGGAAGGGAAGTTGGGCAATTAGAAGGAGATGACCATCCCGCTTGATGTCTACAGTAAGATACAGACTCAAGGGTACAAGTCCATTGATTCCTAACAAGACGAATAAGTCAATTTGGTTAGAAGCAATGACTCCAAGTAATTGAAGGAGTACAATTATCCCCCACAAACCCACACCAATCAGAACGTTTTGCCGAACCCAATGCTTGAGTTGATTCTCATGTGCTTGCATAAACTGACCACGATTAAAAAAGCGATTCGACTTCATGATAGTCTCAAAACGGGTATTTCGGATTAATTTTACGACTAAACTCGCTTAATCCGCCTTTGATTCTCGTCACCCCTCTAGGTATAATGTCTATTCGCATGTTCACGGGGGAGTGATACGCATGAGTCATGAAGAACACGGCAAGGTTGAGGAGCAAAATCCACAAGCCTCGTCCGCCGAGTTACCGCCATCAGAAACGGCTGTCGCAAATGCCGACGCACCCATCACAGAAACGGATACCACCATGGATGCCAAAAACCAGACGACAGAAACAACTTTAGACAACCCTACTGACCCGACAGAAATCGAAAGTGGTGAAATGACCACCGCCGAGGCTGATGTCCAAGCCAAGGTTGAAGAAACCACCACTGATGCTGAATCCGAAGCAACGGAACCCGCTATGCATGAACCAGTTGCAGAAGCCGAAGCCGAGATTGCTGATGATGAAGAGGATGCAGTAGAAGAGGTTGTGGTCAGCACAGACGATCTGCTCGTCACCGAAGAGCCACTACCTTTCAAACGCGGCGATGTCATCGACGGTGTTGTCACGAAGACCTTACCCACCGCCATTCATTTTGATTTGGGTGATGGCAATGAAGGCATCGTGCCGGGTCGTGAACTCGAACTCATGACAGGCAAAATGCTAGAAGCACTCAAGGTCGGCGCAGAGGCAAAAGTCTATGTGGTCAACCCACGCAACCATCGGGGCAAAACGATTCTCTCCGTGAATCACGCGATGGAAGAAATGGATTGGCAAGAAGCTGAACAGTATCACGCCTCCAAAGACAATTATGATGCCAAAATCGGGGGCTACAACAAAGGGGGCTTAATCGTCCGCTTTGGTCGCTTACGTGGATTTGTCCCACAAAGTCAAATTGGTGAAACACGCTCTCGGCAGATGACTGGCGAGACTCCTGAAGAACGCTATGGTCCCATGGTTAACGAACCTATCAGCGTCAAAGTGATGGAAGTCGATAGAGGACGCAATCGTTTGATTCTCTCAGAACGTGCGGCGATGCGCGAAGTCCGCCAAGCTCAAAAAGATGAACTCATTGCCGAACTCAAGGTCGGTGAAGTCCGCAAAGGACGTGTTGTCAGCCTAGAGAGCTTTGGAGCCTTTGTCGATATAGGCGGTGCAGAAGGCTTAGTGCATATCACCGAACTCGCATGGGGACACCTGACTCATCCGCGACAAGCGGTCAAAGTCGGACAAACCATTGAAGTTGAAGTGATTAGCATCGACCCCGAAGAAAGTCGTATCGGTCTCAGTCGGAAACGCTGTATCGGCGACCCGTGGGACGAAATTGCTACGTCTTATCAACGGGGACAATTAGTCGAGGGTGAAGTAACCAAACTCGCCAAGTTCGGCGCATTCGCAAAATTAGTCGATAATCCCGAAGTTGAAGGACTCATTCACATCTCCGAGTTGTCCGATGAGCGCGTCCAACATCCCAAAGATGTTGTCCAACGTGGGGATAAGCTGAGTCTACGCATCGTCAAGATTGATGTCAAAGAACGTCGCTTGGGCTTGAGCCTAAAAGCCGTCTCCTCCTCCGAGTATCTCGATATGGATTGGCGCATGGCACTCGAAGATGCCAACGACAATGGCGATACATCCGACGAGCGAGACACGAGTGAGCCAGCGGACTCAAGCGAGTAGAATAAACACAAACAAGCAAGTGACAAACGGGGTCGGATTGGTTCCAACCCCGTTTTTATTTAGGGCAAGGTCACTTCACATCGCTCGGCAGATGATTGACAAGTCCCAATCACCGCGCCATCCATCAGCACATCAAACTCACCAGTAGCCCAGAGAATTGCATCAGGATTAACAGTCAAGACTCCCCAACGCAAACGACAATCATTGGGACGATCAAAACCAGTTGCCTCCCAAGACCATGCCTGCACACAATGTCTCGACCCCATCTCACCAACACTGAAGCTACCACCACCAAAGACATCCCAGCGAGAGGCATCAATGGACGAATTATCATCACTAAGCGACAACCCACTCAAATCAATAACAGACACATTTGGATTGATAATCGTTAAATCATCATTGGAATAGACCAATAGAACCCGTTCCACTATAGGGGTTGCGGTTGGTATCGGTGTTGGTGTCTGTGTTAGGGTCGGACTTGGCGTTAAGGTTGGGGTATCCGTTGGGCGCGGAGTCGATGTCGCCAAAATGATAGGCTGTGGTGTATTCGTAGATGGCACAGCCGTATCGCTAGGCGTTGAAGTTGGCACGTCAGATGTATCCGACGGAGTTGAAGTCACCAAATCCAAAATCACTGGTGTATTAGTCGCCAATTGAACAATCGTCGTTGATTGTGGAAAGGGTGTATTGGTGACAAAGGGTGAGCGGGATGTATCTTCGGTTAAGGGTTCATCGGATGCCGGATTGGTATCCACATCTGCTAACAATGCCGCATTCTCAATATCAATACTCGACCAAATCGGACGATAACGCACCGAATATTGAGCCGTTGTCCCATCCGCATCTTCATACTCCACAATAAAATCGCTCTCGATTTCATCAGGCAAATCAATTGATGGTCGCCAATCTTGCCAATCCGAAATTTCGACACCATTTTCATCCAACAGGCGGAACTGAGTCACTTGACCAATCCAATTGCCTGTCCATTCATTGCGCTCCGTTGTCAAGCGCAAGCGGTTATCGTCAACAATTGCAGGCAACACATTCGGTTGTCCACCAAAGACGACAAGAAACAAGAGGTCTCCGCTGGGACGCTCTCGAATGGCAACGCCGACTTCTCGGTATCGTTCACCCAAGGCACTGCGCGTATGAATATCCGACGATTGCCAGAAACTCATCGCACTGTCAATACTCCCAATCGCGGCGATTTCAGTCACCGCAATCCGTAACGGATGTCCGTAGGTCTCCCATGAGAACTCCGGTAATTGCGACCTGTCACGTTCATCATTCCCCTGTGCGTCAATGTGGAAATTATTGATAGTATCTTGAGAATTGAGATAATCCGCTTGGCGCGCCGCGAGTCGTTCTAAGGTTTCGTTATAAGCGAGTGGCTCTAATCCTGACACAATCCGCCAATCATTGATTTCCGCCACCAATTCTCGAATTACATCCGCATCAGGGTTCAGCTCAACATCAACAGGTACAATCGGTTCATCAGAAGCAATATCGGATGGTTCATCGACCACATCCTCAACAATATCTTCCGTCTCTAAATCTAAGCTCGACCAAATGGGACTATAACGCACAGGATATTGAGCTGTTGTGCCATCGGCATCTTCGTACTCCACGATAAAGTCTGTTTTTATCTCATCGGGTAATGGAACAGAGGGTCGCCAATCTTGCCAATCTGTGATTTCGACACCATTTTCATCCAACAAACGGAAACGGCTTACTTGACCAATCCAATTGCCTGTCCATTCATTACGCTCCGTTGTCAAGCGCAAGAAATTGCTTTCGACATCGACTAAAGCAGGCAACACATTCGGTTGTCCACCAAAGACGACAAGAAACAAAATGTCTCCGCTGGGACGCTCCCGAATGGCAACACCCACTTCCCGATAGCGTTCACCTAAGGCACTGCGCGCGTGAATATCGGATGACTGCCAAAAACTCATCGCACTGTCGATACTCCCAATCGCGGCAATTTCCGTGACTGCTATCCGCAAGGGATGTCCATAGGTCTCCCATGAGAACTCCGGTAACTGTGACCTGTCACGTTCATCATTGCCTTGCGCATCAATATGAAAATTGTTGATGCTATCAAGAGAGTTCACATAGTCTGCTTGGCGTGCCGCGAGGCGTTCTAAGGTCTCGTTATACGCCAACGGTTCTAAACCGGACACAATCCGCCAATCGTTGATTTCCCCCACCAAATCGGCGATGATTTGTGCATCCGACTGGGCAGATAAGCTGATAACCCCAAAGAGAAAGACACCCATAACCCCCAAGCAAACCCTTATCCATGTCATCGTAGACAACTCCCATAAATTTGTCGATGAAGTGGTAACACGCCACTATTGTAGACGAAAATACAAAAAATGCCCCTTGCGAGGCAACTTTCTAATTTAGGAAACCCTGTTGTCATACAATAGCTATCAACTTAAAGACAGCGACTCAAAATTACAATCGCTACAAGCTATTTTCCTTGTATCATAGAGTTTACGAACTCTGTATTACATCCTCGTTTTTGTCGGATTCACCATCTTGCATTCCCTGACGGAAGTTGCGGACAGCCTCGCCCAATTCGCCACCGATGCGGGAGACACGCCCTACACCGAAGAGAATAATCACAATCACCAAGATGATAATCAGTTCACCGCCACCAAGATTTGGCATGGTTGCTATCCTTTACTAATCAAAGTCTTTACGGCTATTATAGCATTGGAATCGCAGAACTCCGAGAGATGGATGTAAATTGCCTGTAAATTCGCTCGGAATGCTTATAACAGCCGAAAGCTATCTTCATGCCCTACCTCATCGACGGACATAATCTCATCGCGCAGTTGCCCGATATTTCCCTCTCTGACCCCGATGATGAATACAAGCTCATTACCAAGATAAAAGGCTTTATTGCAAAAGAAGGCAAGCGGTGTGTGGTTATCTTTGATGGTGGCGTTCCGGGTGGTAAAGTCCCCAGCTCCCATAGCAAATTAGACATCGTCTTCGCATCGGCGCATCATAGTGATGCAGACACCCTTATGACTAAACGTATTCGCAAATTGAAAAACGCTCGTCGATGGGTCGTGATTACGTCTGACCGCGTGGTGTTATCCGTTGCACGACGTTATCAATGCCAAACGATGCGGGCTTCTGAATTTGCCAAAGTTCTCGCTCGTCGCAGTCCAAAAAAGCCAGAATCTCCTACACATGAACGATATCCCAAAGAAGCAGAAGTCGAAGAATGGCTTGGTATTTTTGGTGAAGATCATGGTTAATTCACTGTTGATGACTGCACGGGCGGGTGATCAAGATGCCTTCAGTGAGTTAACCGAACCGCATCGCCATGAATTGATCGTGCATTGCTATCGGATGATGGGGTCAATTCAGGATGCAGAGGATGCGGTGCAGGAGACCTTTTTGCGTGCATGGCGACACTTAGAGACCTATGCAGAACGAGCTCCGTTCCGCAGTTGGCTATACAAAATAGCCACTAATGTCTGCTTAGATACGCTCAAGCACCAACGCCGACGATTCTTAATTCCACAAGCCGTTCCTGCGACGGACAATCCGACTCCAGACTTTTCACCAGCAACCGATATTCCTTGGCTTGAACCCTTACCTGATGAACTGCTACCCAATGACACACCCGACCCCGAAGCGGTCTATAGTCAACAAGAGAGTGTGACTTTGGCATTTGTGACGGTCTGCCAATCCTTGCCCCCTCGACAACGGGCAGTATTGCTTTTGCGGGATGTGTTGGCATGGCGTAGCAAAGAAGTGGCTGAATTATTAGAAACGACAGAATCAGCCGTCAACAGTGCCTTAATTCGTGCGCGAAGGACATTGCAAGAGAACACGACTATCCCAACGCATCAAGTATCCTCCAAAGCTGACGAATTAGATTTATTGCAACGCTATCAGTCGGCATGGGAATCGGCGAATGTGCAACAATTGGTGGCATTACTCAAGGAAGATGCGTTGACAGCCATGCCTCCCTGCTTGGCATGGTATCGTGGACGAGAGCATATTACCGCGTTTTTGGAGCAAACGCCCTTTATGGGGGATACAGCCGGACGTTGGCGATTATTACCGACGCAGGCGAATGGTCAACCCGCTTTCGGAATTTATCAGCAAGTTGAGGGTATTAGCTATCAAATCTTCTGTGTGAGCATTATTACCCTGTCGCAGAATCAGATTGCTCAGATGACCTTGTGTATCGTGCCACCGGATGCAACGGGTTGGTTTGAGCGATTTGGGTTGCCAAGCGTTATATCAACTGAATAAAAAGGGCTTCCCCAAAGAGAAACCCTGTCTTGTCCGAATGATTATTCTTGTCCGGGTGGGGTGAACAAGCCGAGTTGGACCAGTTCTAAGACGGTATCCCATTCCCACCATTCTTCAACGAGTAAGCCATCCTCATTAAAGATGTAGATGATATTCGCACCAAAAGCAAGTTCGGCATCTGTGGGTGGAATGCCAAAGAATTCTTCGGTTTGCGTACCAGTGATGACGACACGTGCGGCGGCACTGTCTTCACCTGCGACGACTGCCACAACTTCAATGTTCATATCGGGCAAACCAGCGCGCCATCCCATGGCATTGATGCTATAGCCTTCATGTCCGGCAAACGGTGGGTCAACACCAAGCGATGGAGGCAGATAGACTGTGACATCTTCCGCTACCCAATCAGCAATGTTCATTAAGTCGCCTTCATTCCAGAAGGTCTCGATAATGGCTTCAACCTGTTCTCCGGTGGACATCATCTCGTCTTGAGCAACACTGCCCCATGCGAAAGCCAATACCACTATCGATACCACCAGAATAGGCATATAGCGCAACAATTTCATCAGATTATCTCCTTTATCATCATTGAATAGAAAAGTGGAGTTGCGCTCCATCTTGTATGACGACAAAAGGAGAGAAAACTATGCGCTGGTGACAAAATTGCTTAATTCGGGGTGGAAATAGCCTGTTGATTTTCTCCACCTAAGCGACGACGTGCGGTTTCTCGATGACCTGTGGCAGGCACATGAGTGGTTGCAGAAGCGAGTCCAAATTTCGGCATATTGCCATAGACTGCTTCGTAGCCACCTGCTTGAACAATATAGGTCTCATGCCAGATTCCGACAGTGCCATCCGTGCCAATTGCTTGGCTAAAAGCGCGCCATGCTGGAAGATGTTCATGGTCACGACTCTGCGCATAATTTTCGAGACGCTCGAAAGATTTCCAGTAGGTGATGAGGCATGATGTCAGCGGAAAGAATCGGAAAAAATTCTCCCCACCCAAAAATCCTAAGTCCGGGTTGTTTCCGAGTTCAGTCAACATAGGAGACATTGCACGAGCAACTTGTGTCTACTTACGGAAGGCAAAAAACTTGTTGACTCGCATTCCAATCAAAAAGACGACAAAGGGGTCGTCGGTGTGGGCAGTATAACGTCCGCGATGACACTCATGACTTGCTCCAATTATTGATTGTATGACTCATCCCCTATACGCATGCATTCCAAATATGTTGCATCTTAGACTTGTAGAAGCACATCTCCTGCTTGGACAATCGCTGAATCGGATTCATCTGCCAGTCGCATATAGAAGCCACGCATTCCATCACTTAAATATTGCAAGGTTGCTTTGGTTTCTGCTGGAGACAGTTTATGATTGGCAATAAATTGGCTAAAAGGCGCGCAGGGTAGAGCCGGGATAATCGCGGTAAGATGCATCAGAGTGTCATCCTTTTGAGAACGAATGGCAAGTCTTGTTCCGATATTTTCAGAGGTATATCGCGTGTCTGTCTGCACGATGATGCTTTCGGCAGCGATTCCAGTCACGAGATGCTCTCCATATCGGTGTCGCATGGCATCGTAATGGCTGGTGAATCCAATCGACACATGATTATCTCCCCGATAACGTGAGCGAGGATGGTTGGTATGATGGACATCAATCACTTCTTCTCCTGATTCCAGAATGCCGATAATGCCCTTCGCTGTAATCAGAATCTGTGGGACTTGGCAAAGCGGTGATGGGTCATATGCGCGTGAGCCATCCTCTAAATCGATTTTGAGAGATTCTTGTTGCACTTGGACTAATTGGACAACGCCAATCGCTTGCATCTCTATCCGCTTTCTTGTTAGGTCAAACCGTATTTACATACAATAGAAGCGGATATTTTACTGACTCCGAAGGCAATTGCGTATGACCGAATCCTTATTTGTCTATGGCACATTACAGGATAGCGAGGTACAAACCCAGATTATTGGGCGCGTTATCGACGGCACACCCGACCAACTGCATGATTATGTCAAGATGTTGATTCAAACACCTCAAGGAACATATCCGATGGCGATTCCGTATGAAGGAGCGGTTATTTCGGGTGGGGTGTTGGACATCACTCAGCAAGAGTTAGCTAGAGTTGACCAGTATGAGGGCAGTGCTTACCTTCGAGTGGAAGTCAAATTGGCAAGTAGGCGTGTTGCGTGGGTTTATCGAGACAATCCTGCGCTTAGGATGCATCAATTATTTGACTAAATTACGCACTTAATTCTTGGGTCGTATCAATCATATCATAGGCATGATTGGCATCATCCGCAAAGCGAACTCTCGGCAATTTGGGATACATCTTTTGCATGATATTGAAAATCGAACGGAAATAGCTACTGTAACTTATTACCACGATATGACGAATGTTAGCAATGGGGTGACTCAATGCAAACTTAAAGATGGTCATCAAATTGGAGGGGGATTTACGTACCTGTTGCATATCGACCAACACATCAATCGGATGTTGTTGTGATTCTGCCAGACGGCGCGATTCATCCAGTGCAACCAACATATCATCACCGTCCCATTGACGCGGAAACCGCCACATCAAAATGCTTTCGTCTAAGTCCCCCCAATCAACTATAATTCTCATATTCTCTTACTCCTCTTAAATACCCTAAGTTGATTATAACATAATATTACAAATCATATCGTTAAGACTTGCAACCTATACGCGACGTGAAGCCGTCAGATAATGCAACAGTTCATAACCTTCATTCGCATTTTCGACAAAATGGAGTTTCGGAAAATCCCGACCCAATTTCTGTAAAACAGCATACAATGACACAAAATAGCGACTTTGGCTGATGATAATAATGTGTCGCAAGTTTGGTATTCGTTTACTCAGTCCATTCTTGAATAGAGGTAATAAATTTGTTGGGGATTGTAGCGCCTTTTGCATATCGACCAACACATCAACGGCACACGTTTTTTCGGAGACTAGCTCCTGTGTGATTTGTAACGCTTGATAAAAATCATCCCCTGTCCAGCTAATCGGAAACCGCCACATTAAGATGGTCTCGTCTTCATCACCCCAATCAACCAAAATCCCCATAACCTGACCTACTCTCAATAAATATAGTTGTGTGAAATATAGCATAATCAAACTCATGGAAAGTTGTATCAGGCACGGGGATAGGACACACCTGGTCAGGTGGCTAGTTTTCAACTTTTTATGAAGATTATCACCGAATGTCTACATTGATTTCTTATACTCCAGCCACGCAGGTTGTGGTTGGAAGCCAAGTTTCAGGTTGATGTCATACATGGGATTGTTTTCTTCATTTTCTGTGCTGACAATTTTGTAACCTCGTGCTTGATAATGAGCAATCGCACATACTTTGACGGCTGTGGCTAATCCCTTGCGACGATGACGACGGACCACCCCGGTTAGATGCGTATAGAGCTTGCTTTTATCGCCATCTGAAATTGTTGCACCCGTCAAGGCAACATAAGGTTTATCAGGCAGGGATTCATCAACAGCGATATGAAAATTGCTTAGGTCAAATTCAGGCGATGTATGAACTTTGTTGACCCAGATATCATATTGTACCGGAGTAGGGGCATCTGTTGATGGGACATCAGCATCTGTCTCATTCAGCACATCATACCACTTACGAAAGGCTTGCTCGTCAGAGTCGATGAGTTCCTGCAAACTATAGATTCTAATGCCTATGTTGCTGACATTTTCTAGTAGACTATCATAATCAGTTGCATCGAAGGCTTGCACATCGAGTTCAGAGCGAGGTTCGCGTAGGGTCTGAGTAAAACCGAGGCGCTCTACAAATTGAATACCAGCTGTTTGATCTTCACGCGTATAGGTGAAAATTTCATCCGCGCCTTTATCAAGCATTTTCTGCAACATGACTTGATAGAATAACGTCCCAATTCCCCGATTCCGCCAATCAGGATGTACATTCAGTCCAAAAAAATATCGCCCCTCCCGATGCATCCAATACATATCCATATAATCGCCGACGGCAACCACTTGATTATCCCACTCCACTATCACGCGCTGAACAAAATATTGCGGGTCGCGCTTCTCATCACGGCGTTTGAGTTCTTCGGCTGTCGTGATATCCGGCGACCAAACAACATTATCGATCTCTGCGGTTGCTTGATAATCAGCATCACTCATATCAAAGTTCCGAATCCGAAACATCATATAACCCTTCCTAGGTATCGGTAAGCCATCTGCTAATTGTAACAGCTTTTGTGACCCGTTCTAGCCTTTTATGGAGATTAATTATTCGGCGATACCTTGTGATTGTAAGGCATCAAACAACAACTCAGCTGTTATCCGATGTCCCTCTGCATTCCAATGTCCATCGCCGGGAATGAACAGGTAGCTATAAACATTGCGATTGCTTGTCTCTGCTAATTCATTGTAGACACCACGGGTGAGAATCAGTGGCACATCTAAGGGAGCTAGAATGTCACTGAGGCGTTTGTGAGGCAAATCAATATCCCAAACCCAACCCGCTTGCTCCTCTTGGAAATAAGTCGAGAGTTCTGTTACACGTTCAGCTGTGATGTCAATAGCTAGCACCATGAAATCACTACCCACTGAGTGTACTTCGTTTGCCCAAATCTCATAGGCGCGTTGTGTCCGTTCCCATGCTTCGGCATAACCTTCAATTTCGGGTTCCCGCAGATAGATGTAGGTCTGGGGATGGACTTTGCCCAAATCCCCAGTAATCGTCACTTGTTGACGCGGAGGAGCCAATACCTGCCGTAGCATCTCGGTGATATTCAAATCAGTAAGGATGCTTGGCAAGGAATCAAAGGCGCGTTGAGCAAGGTCAACTTGTGGTGCATTCGTTGCGCTTCCTTCACTGAGGACAGTGACGGTATCACTATCAATCAAGAAGTCGAGGTTACGGTCCGGATAAAACTGTTGCGGATGATTATCCACTACATCATTGATATAGAAGCTATGAATCACCAAATCTGGCGAGAACTTTTTGCCTTCATGGTGATAATAGAGATAACCTTGCAGTGTTCCCCAGCCAGTTGTGCCGACTGCGATGACTTCAAAGGATTTGCGGTCGGGTGTCGTGTGGTCAGCAAGCAAATTTGCTAATTGGACAGCAAAGGTGTCTTCATAATCCACCTCGCGCGCCTCGACAAACGAATCGCCGATAATCAAAATCCGATACATATCATTCGACTTTTCATACGGCACATCCGGACCCCGAAAGCCCAAGCTATTGTATTCAATCAGCGTGTCAAAATAGCCGTCGAGTGACCAACGTAAAGTCGTGTTGATATTTGTTCCCCAACCTGTCAACGGGCCCCACGCTGGACCACCCCCATATTCGATCATTTCCAAAACAGGCGCGGACACAGCAGACGTTTGTGCTTCGTAATTGCTCATATCCGATTCATCCAATGGCGCAGTAACATCTTCAATCAAAGTCTGCCGTTGCCACATTGCAATCGCAGAGGTAATCCGAGAAGCCAGTACCAATTCCAAGATGAGAAACAAGATCAAAAATGTGCCGACGAGAATAGTAAAGTTGATCAATTTCTCACGGGTACGCGGTTGGAGCAGTCGACTCAAGATAAACAAGCCAATTTGTAAACTAATGAATGTCACAAGGACGATGTCACGACCAATCAGGTCACTAGGTAGCAGAAGTAAGCAGAGGATAATCAGCAGCACACTCCATCCGATAGGTAACAAGAGACGGGGAACTGGAATTTTGGATACTTGTCGTTGCCACCAAGTATCAGAGATGAGATACAGACCGACACTTAGGAGTACCAACCCAATCACTGGCAAAGATGAGGTATCCACCTGCTCCCAAAGTGGGACAGCTAGCATCAACCAACCAGCACTAATCACAAATAAGAATGTAAACAGCAGGTGCAAACTAAGGGAAATGCGCTGGGTTCGTGTGTCGCTCATAGAATAACAAATAGCTACATAATCAAATTTCGGCAGGGATTGTAGTGCAAAGCCAGCACTTCAACAACATGGATTGACACTCAACTAACTTTTCC
The DNA here is from genome assembly GCA_028284565.1 of Anaerolineae bacterium. The sequence continues at coordinate 17,526 of JANQRM010000310.1, forward strand.
ACTACGCTGATAATGGTGTATGACTTTACTCAACCCTATGGGAGTCCAAATATGAAACGTTGGTTGTTAGTTATCAGCCTCATCATCTTGACACTTGGCTTATCGTTTTTTTCACTCTCCGCAGAAATTGACCCCAATACAGATAACCTAGCAAGTATGGCGGGGTATTATCCCTCAGATACTCTCTTCTTCGCGGCGACTCGCATTGATGAAGCCTATATCAATGAATTAGATGATTTGCTCAGTGTGATTACGGAGCCACTTGCACAATTTGGCATTCCACCCATCGGCATTACACAGGCGTTGACTCTAGGCACAGGCTTCGATGCCAATGCGATTCTGGATTGGCTGGGCGGTACAGCGGCTGTCGGGATACCTAAAGTTGTCCAAGAAACGTCCTTTGGCACTGAATTATTACCGACAGAGTTTTATGTGGTTATCTCGTTAGCAGATCGTGAGATGGCACTGACTTTCTTAGATGAGAACTTGGTGGGATTTGAGCGTATAGAAGCTGATGGCATAGTGCAATATCGCAATCCTGCACTCTATGTCCAAGTCACACAAGAAGTAATGGTGTTTTCCGCTGTCCCCTTCCTGCCGGTTTTAGCACCAAGCGAATCGTTACTAGATACCCAGAGCTATCAAGATGCCCTGTTTGAATTACCATTAGATAATTACAACATCCTGATGTATCTGGATATGCCAACCTTAGTAGATGCACAACTCCAAATCTCTCAAGTTCCACCAAATGTCGTCAAAACAAATATCAGTGGTCTGGCAATTGGCTTCGGCAAAATTGATCAGACCAATTTGGTGATTGATCTTGTGCAATTACCAGAAGACCCCTTCATGTACGATGGAATTGGGCAAGTTAGTCGAGAGTTCTTACAACGCATTCCAGCCCAAGCATCTGCGTTCATGCAAGTCAGTGATTATACGAATGTTTATCACAGTTTTACTCAATTTATGGATGATCTGGCAGTATCATTTAACGAACCGATGATCCCATCCGAAGAATTCAGCAATCAATTCGCCCAAATAGGTATCAATCTTGAAGCTGATATTTTATCGTGGGTAACCGGAGACTTTGTTACATTCTCTCATATCGACGCCCTACCAATCGTTCAAGATGCTTTAGCGTATGAACTCGAATTAAACAATCGCTTTGCATGGGGCATCGCAATGGATACGACAGCTAACCCCGAAGCCGCAAGTCGCTTGGTCTCGAAGCTGACCGATTTGATGCAACAAGCTCAACCATCGGACGAGATTGCGCTCCGTACAGAGACAATTGCTGGCGTGGAAGCAACCATCCTTGAGATTGATGCTCAGATTCAAAACCCCTTTGTTCAAGTAGGCTGTAATGAAATCCCACCTGTCGAAGTGGTTTCTTTTGAGATACTCCTCGCCTCAAATGATGAAGTCTTTGTCTTTGCTACTCGTCCATTGGCGGATGCGATTTTGTCAGGTGATGTGCAATCCATCGCAGATACACCTAGTTATCAACAAGCGAGTCAATATTTCTTGCCAGACCCAACATCGGTATGGTTCACAACTGGGGAAGGTTTTCTTTATAGTACTGCGCTGAACCCCATTGGCATTCTAACGCTCTTAGGACCCCAGATTGGCTGTGTTTTTGAGAACATTCTCACGACATTTACCACACCATCCGCGGACGCAACTCCAACACCAACACCTACTCCACCGCCAACACCCACCCCCAATTTTGAGGAAATCAATTCGGCTGTGAGTGTTTTAGAATATGCGATACAAACCATTCAAAGCAGTTCAATCACGAGTACGATAACTCAGAATGGCACGATAAAAGTCCGTGCTGTATTGTCGTATCAAGCAAATTAATTGATGGCTTTGGGGTACGTCGGGGATAATCGAAATTGAATCGTTTCCGGCGCACATTGCCCAATTTGCCCAGTAGTGGAAGATTCAGCCTCTGCGACGAAGGCACGAATGAATGTCCCACCTGCATCATACAGTCCTATTTGCACATACCAAGCACGCGATAAATCCAGTTCATCAGGTAATGATACAGACAGCCGATCCGTATAAACCTGCTCAACTTCCAGCACTGGAAATGGCAAGTTACCACCTTGGAGCATCGTATCCGTCTGCGACAGGATATAACGTGTATCTCCAACGACACAGGTTTCTTGCTCAAGGTCGATAAAATGGACAAACATACTCCAATAGCCCGTTACTGAACAAGTGGCTTGCCACCATGTCTCAATTTCAACGGATGACTGACCATCCCATGCTTGAGGTTGCGCCCACACGTTCAAGCAGGCTTCGTCTTCCCACGGTTCACGCAGAGAACCATGAAAAGCATCACGAGGCGGTTGGAAGTCAACAGCATTAATCGGGGGTTCGATAGAAAAGGTGGGAACAATCAAGGTTAGCGGGAAGGTCACACTTGCAAACGCCAATCCAGATAAGAAAATGAGAACTATCCAGCGTGAAAAAGCGGACAAGCCAACTCCTAATACCAACGCAATTACTCCCAACATCGGGAACATCAAGCGTCCTTGTCCCGCATTCACCAGCTGATGAAAATTCCACCATGCACCGATAAATATGACACTAAATAGGACCAGTCCAACCGTCTCCCATCTTATGCGTCGATATAGTTTATCTCGGACGACTAGCCACACGAATCCCAATACACCTAGCACGGTGAGTAAACCCACCCAGAGATAGAACCACACAGGCGCAGAGACATTGAACCAGCCAAATAAGCCCCAAAAGGAGAAGAACATCCCGCGCAATTCACCTATCAAATCGGGGATACGACCGATGCGCGCACTCGTCGCTTGAGCTAGTGGAACTGCCGCCGAGAAATCGCCAAATCGCGTCCAATTATCGACATACCACCAGCCCGCAATCAGCAATCCAATCAATATTATGATAAGGAGATAGAGGAGCCGACGGTAAGCAGGCACTCGTGCGGGAAATCGTCCAAAGAGCAAACTCAGAATTATAACTGGATAGAGAACTAACCCACTTGCTTTAGCAAGAGCATTCAAGCCCAGAAGTATCGCCAAGAAAATAATTAGAACAACCGAAATCTCCCGACTGAATAACCAAAGATAGGCGAAGAGTGATAAAGTGGTCAGAGCCGTTACGAGCGTATCGTTCGACACAATAGTATGGATATGCAAAAATTGCGGATTAAACATCACCAGCGAAACAACCAGTAACGCCAATCGTGGACACTGTGGCACAAGCAGTCGAGCTAGCCCATAAATCCCAACCAACGTGATACCACCCAACACACTGCTGAAGACCCGTACAACCCGCACTGCCAAGCCCGTATTCTGCCAAGCATCCCCTGTATGCACGACGAAGTTCTGATTATCCTGTGCAGAGGGTTCGCCGATTTGTGTATGAGGATTCCGTGTATAGTCGATTAAGAAGTTCGAGGTGTTGATGGGGCGAATAAGGAGAGCTGATACTTGATGATACAGGGGTGCATGGAAGGTCATCTGTTGCCATGCATAATCATTGGGATTGTCTTTCGGCGGGAGTTCACCAGTCTCTGCGATATGCTGAATCATAGCAAAGTGATAATACGCATCCGGTCCCTCAAACAGAGGGGTCGAGAGATTCCATTCAATTGCTAGGCAGGCATACAAAAAAAGGAAAATCAATAAGGAACGCAATGTTTTGAGCCAGATTATTTACTAATTGTTCAGGTGGTGTGACGGGTTGATTAGGCGAACAGGCGGAATTCAAACTCATCTTTGGTACAGATGATGAAGTTCTTATATGAAAAATGTAAATTTTATGTAAATTCGAGTCAAGTACCGTTAAATCAATTGGGCTGGATGTCAACTCCAACTAGGATGTTGCACAGTCTTCACTGATAACTTCTGAGAATTGAAATACAGCTACAAGCAAAGACACTTAATTCTATATAGCGTTGTCCGCAACCTCATGAAGGGTGGTAAGATTTCAGAAGAGGTTTCTAAGGTTCTCATCTGTCTTTATGCCTAACCTAATTAATTTATCCCCACCCCCAGCCTCTCCCCAATTCTTGATGAGGGGAGCTTACTAGGGGTCAAGATAGCTCATTATGATCAAATCAGTAGCGGACAAGCCTTATATCCCCCCTTCTGTTACAATGCCCTCATCGACAACAACCGCTATCGGTGGATGCTTGCGGAATCCACAGAAAGGACATATGACATGCGCGATACTCACCTGCTCACCCTACTTCCGAGATTTAGCCCTCAATGAACTTCAACGACATCATCCCCACTTAAGAATCGGCCAAACGCTCTCCCAACAAAACATCCTCCTCAAAAATCCCAGCACCTTCGACCATCTCACCCGTCCGTGGCGACATAAACTCCCCATCTACCTGCATCACCTCTTCCCTGTTCATCAAATTGTCAATTTAGATGGCACAACAGACGATTTACCTTATCTCAAAGAAGTCTGTTCACAATGGGATAAGTTTCCTTATATCGCTCAAGTTCGCCATCATCCAGCACTCAGCTTAGATTACAGTGATTGTGAACTTGAAACCTATATCCCAACAAAAGTAGCGAATTCACCCACAATACAAGAACCTCGTGGACGCATTCTCTCCATCCTAATCCTTCCCACCACAAACGGACTTCAAGCCTTTATCGGAATGTCTTGGGGAACGCAAAATATATCAGGTTGGAAAGGGGGTAGATGTCCAATAGTTGAACCTGTTGCAAATAGAGCAGGTTATAAATTGATTGAAGCCTTACGCACTTTTGGAATCAAACTCCATCCTAGAGGGCCTGTCTTGGACTTAGGCGCATCCCCCGGCGCATGGACAGAAGTTTTGCTAAGACGAAATCAACAGGTGACAGCCGTTGCACCCACTCCCATGTACCACTGGCTGGATAATCATAAGGATGTTGATCACGTCCCACTGATTGCAGAAGCATATCTACTGAAATGCCAAATGTCTTTTGACGTAATAACCAACGATATGATACTTGACGCTCAATACTCGGCATGGCTCATGGTGGAATACGCGAGGTTTTTGCGGTCACGAGGAATCGCCATTATGACCCTCAAACTCCGCCAACACAATCAACGGCGTGTTATGGATCATAGTTATCGAATTTTGCGGAAAATCTACAAAATCATTGGGGTGCGGCAACTAGTAAGCAATCGTCGCGAAGTCACGCTCCTTTTACAGAAGAAGTCGTAACGCCTTCTCTTCATATTTGCCCTAGCAAACCTCACGTTTCCTGCTAGGGTAAATGTCTCCCAACTAAATAGTCTCACCATTGCCTATGCCATTGACTCAACGCCTCCGTGAACATCCCCTGATTCTTCAAGTCTATTTGCCCTTCCTCATTTATGCCTTTTCCTTTGCCATGCTCGTTCCCATCTTGCCATTTTACGCTGGCGAGTTTGATGTCCCATATATCTGGGTAGGAGTGTTATTGGCAGGAGCATCCATCGGGCGTTTGCTTGGCGATATGCCCGCAGGAACACTCCCCCGACGCTGGGGGACAAAGCGCACACTCATCACAGGATTGAGCATTATCGGTGTAGGAGTCATCAGTCTTTTTTGGGTACAGACAATTGCCTTAGCAATTCTCTTGTTGATTTCTGTAGGCATCGGTCAGGCGATGTATTTGGTGACACAACATAGCTTCATTGTGGAAACCACACCCAATGAACAGCGTGGACGCTCCATTGCTGTTTATGGGGGTATGTTTCGCATTGCACGCTTACTCGCTCCAGCCTTTGCAGGAATTTTGGCGGTCAATCTAGGCATTCGCATTGTCTTCTTAATTGCTGGTATTGGCTGTGCTGTCGCCTTATTCGTTTTATGGGCATTTCAAGCTCCTCCTGCCGAGAAGCCAAAACCCACCCCAGCCAAATCTCAAGCAAAACGCTCCATTGCCGTTCTCAAATCTCATCGACGCATATTAAGTGTCGCAGGGCTCGCCCAACTATTTGGTCAACTCACTCGTGCCGGACGTGTCGCTTTAATTCCCTTATTTGCCAGTGATGTCTTAGGCTTAAGCGTCGATGCAGTGGGAATTATCGTCAGCGTCTCCGTGTTATTTGAAGTGGCATTGTTTTATCCCTCAGGAATCATCATGGATCGCTGGGGACGCAAATTTGCCATTGTTCCCTGTTTTGCGCTACAAGCATTTGGCTTAGCCTTAGTCCCATTTACAACCGATTTCCTTTCACTCTTAGTCGTGGCAAGTTTCGCTGGATTTGGCAATGGCATTGGCTCTGGCACGATGATGACACTCGGAGCAGACCTAGCACCTGCGGAGTCTCGTGCAGAGTTCATTGGCATTTGGCGATTAATTGGCGATTCGGGAGCCATGTTTGGTCCCATGATTATCGGTGTAATCGCCGACATCTTGATCTTACAATATGCACCTTTCGCCATTGCACTCACCGGATTGATGGCAAGCGGAATATTCTACAATTACGTCCCAGAGACATTAATTCACCGCAAAAGCAAGCCCAAAGTAACACCTGCATGATGACATGATATAGAAGTGTGAAGGCGTTCCACAATCGCACCGATAACCCGACAGACGAATATCTACATAACCTTACGCCCATTGACGTGACACTTCGCTCAACTGTAGAGTTATAGAGAAAAACACAATAAGGAAGTACATCTATGCGTCTATGGTTGGGCATTATCACGCTCTGGAGTGTTATTGGTATCTCATCTGCACAGGTCGATGTCAATTGTGAGAGCAGTATCGGCATCATCGAAAATGGAACAGAAATCAATCTGCAAAACCTCGCCCCAGAAGGTTTTTATACTGTTACCGCCTTAGGCATGGCAGAATTCGACACCATCATGGCGACCTTCCTTGATGGCGAATTAGACGGTTGTGCAGATGATGATGTCTTCGTCAGCGATTATAAAGCTAGCCTCCCGATTGGTGAGATTCCCTCATCCGAGCGCAACGCTCAATGGGACTTCCAAACAGTCAACAGCGCAAGATTGGTTATCGGCTCATTTGGAGATACAGCAGGTGAATTTGTCGTTGTCCTCGAAGGGGGGATACTAAGCAACACCAACGCACAAGGCACAATCATCTCCTTACCCCTCACAGCCCAATTGATTGATTCGGGTGTACCCATCACTGCCTTTATCTTTAGTCAAACCGAGAACTTCCGCCCGACACTCTCACTTGTCGATACAGAAGGCAACACTCTAACAGACGAAAGCGATAACCCGATCACCTGCACCCAAGCCAGCAATCCCGAATCCTGCTGGGGAGATTCGACATCCCTAACAGACGCAACATACACTCTTTTTGATGGCGAATCCCGAAACGGTGGCGAGTTCGATGTCTCATTGAGTGTCCCGCTTGCCTCTGCATTTCTAGGCGAAGCAATCAACTTCCGCATTCACTCTGCCAACAACACCGTCGGGGAATATGTTCTTATGCTCCACATTGGCAAAGGAGATGCACAAGACAATCAAAGCATCGCCACACTCGAAGAAGGACGCGATGGTCTAAACCTCAATTGTGATGGCGAAACCTTGCTTGAAGATGGTATCCTCCTCGACTTTGTAGAGGTCACACACCCACTAACCATCACTGCACTTGGACGCAATGACTTCGACCCGATCATCGGTGTGTATGTTGATGATGAAGGGCAGTGCATAGACAACGCTCCACAAGCCAGCTTTGATGAAGTCTTTTTACCCACCATAGAAACATTCGCCAACACAGCCAACACTCAAGCGACCCTTTCCGAAGCGGGAAGTATCATCGTCGGAGATGTCAACAATCTCGGTGGTGACCTCGCCCTAATAATTGCTGGCATGTCCATCACAGATGACACATCAGCTGTAAGCATGAGCATCCAAGCCACTGACGGTATGATAACATCGGGTCAATTTTTGACCGTCTATGCCATCTCCCTCGACAACAACTTCGACCCCTTTCTCGCTCAAGTTGATGAAGCAGGCGACGTTCTGCTCGACATCGATGAACTCCCTATCCAATGCAATGACGCTGGCGATGCTGAATCCTGTTGGGGCGATTCCGAGACCTTAACAGGCTATAGTTTTGTCCAAGAAGATGTAGCGTTTCCCGGCTTCGGCTTAGATGCTATGTTATCCGTGCCACTTGATGATGTAACAGCAGGCGACACACTCTATTTCCAAGTCACTGGTAATGCAGAAACTGAAGGCAATTTCGTCTGGGTGTTGCATATTGTGACCGATTAATTCACTGGGAGATAAGTTTGATTGATAGAACACAAGCGACAAGCTAGAATAGGTTCAGGTTTGGGGGAATAACGTAATGAAACACAAGTATGAAGTGGGAAAACAATGACTGACCAACCTGCCAATGACCCAAACCAAACAAAAGATGTTCATCAAGCCGCCCTTGAAGCGGTACAGCTCTATGAGCAAACCAAATCAACAGAACCAGAAACCACCGACAGTAAACTCTTTGATGAGTCGATGGAACTCCATCTCCACTTTGAGGACATTGACGAACCTGCCATATTGACACTCGATGAAGAAGTTATAGCCGGACGGAGTGATGACCGAGGCATATTCATTGCTGATTTAGATTTAACTCCCTTTGGCGCATATCAAAACGGAGTCAGTCGCAAGCACGCCCTGCTCCGACGGAATAACAATCACTTAGAAGTCATGGATATGGGCAGTCGAAATGGCGTGTTTGTCAATGAAGTCCAACTCAAACCCGAAGAACCGTACACCGTCTCCAACGGGGATGTCTTGCGTTTGAGTAAAATGATGATTCGCGTTGAATTTGCGAAGAAGTCAGGCTAACCGCCGAGGATGTCACTGACTTGCTCGGATGCCTTTTTCATAGCAAAGAGGACATGACCCATATTGACATCCTTATCTACCAGCACCGCCACCGCCGTCCGTCCCGATGGATAGACCACCATGGTTCCCTCTTCACCTTCCATCATCAGACGTTCCAACGAACCTTGTGCGAGCCGAACCAGTGTCTTTTCTGCCAGACCCACCAGTGTCGCCGCCATCGCCGCCACCTGTGGGCTACTTGTGGGGTTTTCATGCGCGTCATCGTCATCTCCAGATGGATAGGACGAGACCAATAAGCCATCAATGTTCACGATGACCGTCGCGCGAACACCATCAACGATATTATAAAGTTTTTTCAGTTCAGATTCGAGTGCTTCGTCACGGAATTGCTGTGCCATAAATTGTTCTCTTTGTCGGTAGGTGGATCGTCACCAACTTTCAGTATAGCCCAACATCCCTATCGCCTCAAGCGGATGAGACCCGCGAAGCATTAAGATTTCCTACAATCGATGACTAAACCATCCCAGTATTCGTGCAACCAAACCCTTTTAGGCTTGAGTAACGGAGTGTGGTGGGCGTGTCTGCACGTCGATTTCAAATTGCTCGCGCAAGATTCGATGGAATTCTGCTTCATCTTGGGCAGTTATTTCTTCCCTATCCCCTGTCAGTGAGGTCGTGATGAATTTGCCTTCACTCAAAGTAATACGTCCTTCCGGTGTCGCCAATGTGCAAATTCGCTTCTGAGTAAAGTGCGTATCGGGCGAAGTCTGCATATAGTGGCAGGCATCAACAAAATCATGCAATTGACGGGGTTCAAAATAAAAGCGATACCCCAGTTCCATCTTGTCCACTCCCAGCGTCTGCTCGTGATAAAAACCACATTTGCCATCGTGTTCAACCCGAAACTTGCCGACATCTTGCACTTGTAGCTTGTCATCATCGATCCGCAAGGGTGAAATAAATGCAGAACCAAAACCCACATCGACCAAATAGGGTTCATCCAATTCAACCATCAACGTCAGATGTCCAAACGGCACACCAAAGTCCTGTCTCGTCTCACTATAGACATTTGCTTCCATCAAAGTGACATTGAAGCCTAACTCGCGCAAGACCGTCGAGAATACACCATTCTGCTCAAAGCAAAATCCCCCTCGCCCCTGATTCACAATTTTGTCAAAGAGCAATTCTTCATCCAGAATAATCGGCTTGGGGATATGAATATTCAAATTTTCAAATGGTACGGCATACAAGTGGGCGCGTTGCAGGGCTTGTAGCGTGTCAAATGTCGGCTCCGTAGAACCTGTATAATAAATTCGCTTGAAATAGGCATCAAGATTCATGCGTTTACCTTAAACTATCCGTTTAGCTGTCATCTTGGTTGCAAGCATAACATACTGATCGGCATCCAGGATTGTCACTTCGGACAGTTCGTACTTGGTCGGTCTACCAATACAAGATTACCAATAGAATTTGTCTGGACTTGTAAGATGACTTTCTATCATCCCTTCTCATAATCAGGCATAGCAACCAGAAATCATATAACATGACTCAAGCAACCATTGGCACAATTACACTTAAGGTCAAAAGCCTAGCGACACTTGTTACTTTCTATCGAGATAACATCGGCTTGCAAGTCCATCATCAAGATGCAAAGTCGGCACATCTTGGTGTAGGGGATGACGACTTACTCATCCTACAAGAACACCCCGACGGACACTATTCACCCCAATCCACAGGACTATATCACTTTGCTCTCTTGCTTCCGACACGACGCGACCTTGCCCGTTCTCTCCAGCACTTAATGGAAACGAACACACAATTACAAGGCGCATCCGATCATGGCGTGAGTGAAGCGATCTATCTGGCAGACCCTGAGGGCAACGGCATCGAAATCTACGCAGACCGTCCCCGCGACGCATGGTATGAGAATGGACATTTTAACCTTGTCACCGAAGCCTTGAACTTCGGCAGTCTCATGGGTGAACTCAATGGCAATAGCTCCTTTGAAGGCTTGCCGACGGATACAATCATGGGACATATTCATCTGTATGTCTCCGATGTCGCCCAATCCGAACCCTTTTATCGAGATATTTTAGGCTTAGATGTCATGATGAATCTCGGTTACATGGGTGCAACCTTCATGTCTTTTGAGGGCTATCATCACCATATCGGCGCAAACACATGGCGTGGACGTATCCCTGCCAAACCAGACAGCTTAGGCTTAGACTATTTCATCATCAACCTGCCAGAATCCGTCAATAGCGATGCCATCCTGAGCCGTTTGGAACAAGCAAATATTCCATTGCATGACCACGAACATGGCATCCTCGTTAGTGACCCATCCAACAATCGAATCGTTCTATCTGCGTAGGGTTCATTTCTAATGCAGAAATAGTCGCAAGCCCGTATGCACCATCGTCATGCCGTACTGCGTCGCCGCATCTGTCACATTGTCATCCCGCATCGCCCCACCCGGTTGAGACACGACTTGCACCCCACTACGGCTGGCGCGGTCAATGTTGTCCCTAAACGGAATGAAGGCATCAGAACACAAGCACAGTCCCTCGAATTGTCCAATCCATGCTTCACGTTCGACTTTGGAGAGAGATTGTACAGGTTCGGTAAAACCTGATTGTAAGGCATCAATCTCAGCATCCGAGAGTTGATCCCACAATAAAAACTGGTCAACCAAGTTCGCTTTATCAGGACGTTTCAGCCCCTCAACAAACGGCAGATGAAGCACGGTTGGATGTTGTTGGAGCAACCATTTATCCGCTTTATCACAGGCGATACGTGTACAGTGAATCCGTGATTGTTGACCTGCACCCATGCCAATCACCTGCCCATCATACACCACACAGACAGAATTCGATTGCGTGTATTTCAGGGCGATATTGCCGACGATGAGCGTTTCGATAATGTCATCCGATAAGGCTTCTGCATTCTGCGAGACCACATTCGAAAAGGTCGAGGTGTCAATTTGGGCATCATTCCGTTTTTGCTGGAGCGTAAAGCCAAACAA
>JANQRM010000297.1 GCA_028284565.1 Anaerolineae bacterium
AGCTACGCATTAAAGCTATGCTACTCGGACTCACCTTCCACGCTTGGCATCCCGAAACGTCCCAGGTGACACCACAAGCTGTCGAACGCGCTCACCGCCGCGGACGCCGCGTCAACACATGGACAGTGAATGACCCAACGGAGGCACTCCGGCTACGTGATGCGGGGGTAGATATGGTTATTACAGATAATCCAGACAAAATCCTACAGGCCTTCTCCGAGTAATGGCACAGCTAGAGCGACTATGGTGGTCGCTGGTTCGCTTTGGCTTTCGACTACTCTATAACGAGTTCGCCTTCACCTATGATGTCGTCAGTTGGGTCGTATCACTTGGCAACTGGCGCTGCTGGCAACGAACGGCTCTCAAGCACATTTCCACTCCCAAAACTGGCATTGTGCTAGACCTCGCACATGGGACCGGAAACCTTCATCTAGACCTACACGCTTCCGGCTATCGCACAGTCGGCTTCGACCTGTCGCCACATATGGGCAGAATCACCAGAAGTAAATTTGCAAAAAATGGTCAACATGCAAGCCTCGTGCGCGGCTATGGTCAGTCCCTACCGTTTGATGACCAGGCTTTCACTTCAATCGTCTGCACATTTCCGACTCCCTTCATTTTTGAGGCGGAAACAGTCGCGGAGTGCCATCGGGTTCTACAACCCGGTGGAAAACTCACCATCGTCCTCAGCGGGATGCTTACAGGCGGGGCAGGTGCTGGGTTGATAGAGTGGCTATATCGTATTACGGGCCAACACAGCAATGAGCCGATCAATGACAGTGTACTCCAGCCATTCCGGGCTGCGGGATTCGAATCAAAACTAGTCTATGAAGACTGCCCCAACAGCCAGGTATTGCTGATCGTTGCCACCAAACCATGATTGCGAAATTCATGCTGGACTTCGTGCGTGTAACTGCTATACTTTCAATATCAGATGGTGGGTGTAGCTCAATGGTGGAGCGTCTGATTGTGGTTCAGAAGGTTGTGGGTTCAAGCCCCATCACCCACCCCATACATTCCCGGTAGCTTGACCGCTTTTTAGATACCCTCGAACGGTTCCGAAAAGCACTCATAGTTCAATTCGACTTGTTAAGCTGCCAGTACAACTGAAGGCCGCCGTATTGCGGCTACCTACGAAAGCCCACCTGTGAGAGCTTACCCGGCTAGCAGGTGGGTTTCGTATTGCCCCGGCTTATCACTCGAATCTGGTTCTTCTTGCACAATCAGAAGTTCATCAAACGTGCAATCAAAGTAATTCATCCAAGTGAAGATCATGTCGTTGTCCCAACGGGTTACTTCGTTGCGATACCAACGACCGACCGTCTGGTAATCAATGCCCGTTTCAGCGGCGACGATCTTTTGGTTGATCTTGCGACCCTCCCTGCGCGCCTTCTTTGACATCAATTCTGCCACACGATTCTTTATAGTTTGGTTCGCCAATGAGTCCTCCTTGCATTGGGTATATGTGTTATAGTACGTATATAGTGTGGCATTGTCAACGAATGTTATGGTATTGAAACCTTATGAATAAGGTAAATTATGATATAGTGATGCCAATGGCGTCCATGATGTCAGTGCGTTTCGATGTACAATAAGATGTATGGAATAAATGTTCAGGGTGCTTTTTTGACCCACTGGAGCAGTGATGGCAACTAGAAATTACAACACTCTCGGCGTGTATGTCTTCATTAGTGCATTTGTTGCACAGGTGATGTTTTTCGTCTTCCTGTACCCTCGAATTGATGATCCAAGCGTTTTGACTAGCTGGGTGACAAGCGCTGCTATCCCCATGCTTGGATGGCTGTACCACTTGCTAAGAAAGCACAGTGTCCGCTTTTTTATCTTGACCGCCCGTGTGAGAAGTTTTTTCAATGACCAGTCACCCACTTGGCAGTTGTCTGGCACATGGCAAGGGGAAAAGTTAACCCTCAATACTTACACCCAGCTGATAGATGCGCTTCGCACAAGCCGGGGTGACGATGTGCGTGTTACCGTTACCCGTATCAACAACGAGTCGCACATTGTCTATTTCAGCCCAGGACCAACTGTAGAAATGAGCTACACTCGACATCTCTCCAATATGACCGGGGATACCGATGAGCCATATTTACACATCAAGATAAGAAACTACCGGGTGAGCTTCCGAAAGGCCGCTAAGGTCATTGGTTCTGAAGTTATGCCAGTGATTGAAAAGATCAATAAGGTTACAGGCATCTCTGCCAAGTATTCTTTCAATATCATGTTTGATAAATCTCAAAATCCTTTCTTTGGGTTTTAC
>JANQRM010000320.1 GCA_028284565.1 Anaerolineae bacterium
GATTGTATTTCAAAGCGGGGTCAATATCACTCGTGTAGCCTTCAAAACTCGGTGCGCCAGTCAGCGCGCGGTTCGGGTAATATAGCCCATACCAGCCAGGGTCACTTCCCAAGAAGATGCTGGTGTCTAACCGCCAATGCACCTCATTATCTGCTGAGTCATGCCATGGGGCGATATGATGAATATCCCGGGGCGTGGGTGAGGGCGACGGGGTTTGCGTCGGTGTCGGTGTTTTAGTCGGAGTCACCGGCGTATTGGTCGGTGAAGGACCTGCCGTCGGTGTTTTGGTAGGTGGAGCAGGGGTCCGCGTTGGAAGCGGAACTTCTGCAGGTGTTTGTGTTGCCACCCATGTTACTGTCAACCAAAAGTCGTCATCGTCTGGCAAATCGCTAATGGTGCTTGGGTCTGCACCAAGGAGATTGTAGACTGTATTACTGAATACATTCCCGATGGCGGGTCCCGTTGCCGCGACTGCCGCCGCTAAAGCAAAAATCACGAGGACTACAATCAAGGTATATTCAACCAGTGATTGTCCTCGTTGATGGGAGGGTAGGTTAGGCGATTGTTTCTTCATATAGACCCCCTAAATTGTCGAATAGGAAGCTCAAAATTTGAACTCATAGATTTCACTCCTGAACATAATGTTACCCGATATTCCGAAAAATAGGGTTTAATTCTTGTAGTGAGTTGTAAGAATGCGTTTACAACGCAAAATGTTGTAAACTAGACTTGTGTTTTTGTAAGAGCCTTCTTAGGTCAACCTTATAGATTTTTCTCAATGAAAGGCAATTTTTCATGTCAGCAACCATAATTGATGGACGAGCAGTCGCAGATCGAATCCGTGCTGAAATTACGGAAGATGCCAAGAAATTTACCGAGCAATATGGCATTCAACCGGGCTTAGGTGTGGTACTCGTAGGCGATGATCCAGCGTCGCATATGTATGTGCGGATGAAACGACGCGCCTGTGAACGAGTTGGGCTCACCTCCTATGCTCATATCTTACCCGAAGATTTAACTCAAGCAGAAGTTGAGCAAGCCGTCGCTGAGTTGAATGCGGATGAGAAGGTACATGGCATTCTCGTCCAATTGCCCATGCCCAAGCACATCGACGAAGAAGCTGTACTGCGCCTCATTGACCTCGAAAAGGATTCGGATGCTGTACATCCCCTGAATATGGGCTTATTGGCGATGAAAGACCGCGAGCCGACCTTCACCCAAGCCACACCAACGGGTTCGATGATACTGATTGAAGAAACTGGAATCGACATCTCTGGCAAACACGCCGTGGTGATCGGACGTAGCAACATTGTTGGTTTACCTATGGTGCTGATGCTCAACCATGCCAATGCCACCGTGACCATGTGTCATAGTCGAACCCAAAACATGAAAGAAGTTGTGCAACAGGCGGATATTTTGGTTGTGTCGATTGGTCAGCCTGAGTTTGTCAAAGGGGATTGGATTAAGCCGGGCGCGGTTGTCATTGATGTCGGCTCCAATCAGATAGATGCACCCGAAACAGAAAAAGGCTATCGCTATGTGGGCGATGTCGAATTCGAGACAGCGAAAGAGATGGCTGGTTACATCACCAAAGTACCCGGTGGGGTGGGACCGATGACGATTACGATGCTATTGAAGAACACGATGCAAGCGGCATGGGAACAAATGAAGTAACCATGCAAGTGGTGTAAAAACTTGTTTTGTGTGGATGAATGCGGTTTCCTAGGGAAAAAGGAGCCCTTATGTCACGACGAATGCTACAATTCCCAAGACAAAAAACAGCGACTGACTTAGCGGCGGATGTCCTCAAGCAGTCGGTGGGTCTGATTGTCCAGTATTGGATGGATGCTGAAGTCAGCCGTGAACTCGAAGCGGAAAAGTACGAGCGTAATCCTATTCGGCGTGCCTATCGCAATGGCTATCGGCAGCGTGCTTGGGAGACTCGCTTGGGCAATATCACGCTTAAAATCCCTAAACTCAGAAAGGGAACCTATTATCCAACCTTGTTGGATGAGGATGACATTGAAGAAACGCTCTTGGATTGTGCTTTTCAAATCGTGATGAATATCCTTACAGGACGGTTGAGCGAACCCCTAGAGTCGGTTGAACATCCCATGAAACCGCATGAATTGGCTGAACTCCATGAACAACTCTATGACCTTGTGTTAAGTCAGAATCCGACTGTGAATGCCGTCAGTCAATTGCGCTTAGAAATCTTGGATGACACAACACACCACACCACCATTATCCAACCCACGTCCTTCATGCTATTACAAAAGGTCGCCTGATGATTCCTATGGTCGTCGAACAAACAGGACGGACAGAACGCGCTTACGACATCTATTCCTTGCTTCTCAAAGAACGTATTGTCATGTTGGGACAAGCCATCAATGATCAAACCGCGAATCTAGTGGTAGCGCAGTTGCTCTTTCTAGCTCGTGAAGATGCTCAGAAGACTCTCCAACTCTATATCCAATCCCCCGGTGGGGAAGTCTATGCAGGTATGGCGATATACGACACGATGCAACAAATCGCGCCGCCTATCAGTACGGTTGCGGTAGGACGGTCGGCGAGTTTCGGGACGGTGTTGCTAGCAGGTGGGACAGCTGAAATGCGTCATGCGTTGCCACGCGCAACGATACATATCCATCAACCGCTGGGTGGCTCACAAGGGCAAGTGACAGACATGGAGATTATGCTACGCGAGCATCAACGGCTTCAAGAAGAAATCTATGCGATCTTTGTCAATCATACCGGACAAGCCTATGAACAGATTGCAAAAGATTGTGACCGCGATCGTTATTTCACACCACAACAAGCAATTGAATATGGCTTAATCGACAGTATCTTGGAGTCGAATGGCAAATAAATACGTGTGTTGATTCTCCGGATGAACATAGCGAAAAGTAAGAACTCATCATGACTTCATGGTGAGTTCTCTCGGTATCACTAACGAAATACAAACCGAAATATATATTGATTCCTAACCAAAATGAGCAAAAACGCTGGACAAAAATTTCGAAAACCCTCGCAAACGACCTGAACTGCCCCATAATTCACCGTTTTACGCCATTTCACGCCAATAAAACCCCATAGTGATTCACTTATCACGAGTTATATGGCGCAATAATCAATATTGATTAGAGAATCAACCTATTGCCATTTTGAGCCATTTCTCACAGGCAATTTTGTAAAAATGAGATTTCCAATTCTTGTGTCGAGTTGTCGCACTCGACTTGTTTGCGTTGGCTGTGCGCGTTACACTCATGCTCCACATTTAGACCACCCAAAGGGCAATTGAATGACAACCTTGTTGCTCAAAAATATCCATACCCTCGTGACGATGGACGCACAACGCCGAGAGATTCGTGACGGAGCGATTTACGTCCGCGATAATGTCATCGAGGCTGTAGGAACTTTGGCGGATATGCCGTCACAATCTGCGGATAGCATTCTCGATATGACCGATCATCTTGTTATGCCGGGGTTGATTAATACGCATCATCATATGTGCCAAAGTTTGACGCGCGTTATGGCACAGGACAACGAACTCTTCGATTGGTTGACGACGCTTTATCCCATTTGGGCAGGGCTGACGAGCCAGCACATCTATGCCTCTGCCAAAATTGCAATGGCTGAACTC
>JANQRM010000332.1 GCA_028284565.1 Anaerolineae bacterium
CAGCGAGTTGAGGTCACTCATCGTCGCAAATGTCCGCGCATTCCCCACAAAGTCATGCAGAGCCACAATCATGGGGATGCCGTCCGCGTCATCCAAGCCATCGGGGATATAGACTTCGTAGGTGCGTTCAAGTCCGTCCCACTCCAGCGTGTCACGGGACATCAACTCAATATGCTGTGCAGAGAGTGGAACGGAAAATAGAAAGATACAAATAATTAGGAAAAACAATCGTCGGGACAACATGGCAATCCTCCATATGACTGTCGGGTCAGGTTATATCTCAAGCCTAGCGTGTCGAGAAGCCCACGTCTATGTCCGCCGAAGCCACTTGCCCAGCCGATGGATTGATTTGGTCATGAGAGTCGGTTGAATATAGCCATGTTCCTGATACCACGCGAAGGTCTCCCGCACGCTCTGCTCCATAGGGATTTGGGGGACAAAGCCGAGGTCTTCACGGGCTTTACTGTTATCAAAATAGACGAAGCTCGACCCCAAGCGCGCTTGATTCGAATCAATCGGTGTAGCGATGCCGATACGCCGAAGCAGATCGATGGCATTGGCGACGATGGGCAACATGAAATCGGGTGTTTTGAAGATGGGTCGCCCGACATTCATCGCATCCGTTATCAGATTGAACCAATCCCGATGGCTGATATTGGCTGTATTGAGGATGTACTTCTCGCCTGCCGTACCCTGCTCCGCCGCGAGGAGATGCCCCCGTGCTACATCGCGCACATCAATCACGGCGACCCCTCCTGATGAGATGGGAGTCAGCCACTGCGTCTTTGCCGTCTCGATGATGAAGGTGCCAGAAATCGCATTCAAATCACCGGGACCAATGATAATCGTCGGATTAACCGTCACCACATCTTGTCCAGCCTTTACTGCTTCTGTGATGACCTGTTCGGCTTGCACTTTGGTATAAGCATAGTAAAAGCGTTCTGGCGCAAGGTTGAAGGGTTCGGATTCGTCGGCAGGTTGTCCGTCCTTCCGAAAGCCAATCGTGGACGCACTACTCGTAAAGATGATTCGGCTGACATTCGCCTCTTTCGATGCTTGCAAGACATTGCGCGTGCCATCCACATTAATCCGCTCCATCTGCACTTTATCATCAGACCGCCAATAATCTGCCTTCGCCGCCACATGAAACACCCAATCACAGCCAGCACAAGCCTCCCGCAGGAGGTCAACATCATCCAAATCACCCTGTATGGGTTCGATCTCCAAACCCTCAAGGATGTTGAGCTTCTTCTCTGAGCGATACAAAGCACGGACTTCATGCCCTTCTGCCAACAAGAGCCGAACCAGATGAGAGCCAACAAAGCCCGTTGCGCCAGTGACCAATGCTTTCATGTAATACCTAGGTGTAGATGATTATTTGGCTATTCTAACCACAGAGTCAGTAAGTACAGAGAGCAGTTTTAACTTCTGTTTCAAATGAATGCTAATCGATTGGCGTGATATGACAGTATGTTGACGCGATTTGCTAATGCTCTTTCAGCTCAAATCCCGTATGCTAAGAACATATCCAAACGATTAGCTTACAGGAGCTTGAAATGGCTAGGAGAAAATTATCAATTGATGACAATACCCGTGCTAAAGATATCAGTGGGCAAGTCTATATCGTAACCGGTGCCAATTCTGGCGTTGGTCTTGAAACGACTAGGCAACTCATTAAGCAAGGTGGTCATGTCATAATGGCATGTCGACGACCAGATGCAGGAGAAGAAGTGGCTAAGAGTTTCAGTGGACTGAAAGGTAGTTATGAAGTCATGAAACTTGACCTCGCCGATTTGCAATCTGTAAGGAATTTCACCTCCGAATATCTAAATAAGTATGACAGACTGGATGGTTTGGCATGCAATGCAGGTATGGTGAGTATGGGTTCCAATCCTGTGTATACAAAAGACGGATTTGAGGTAACCATTGGCATCAGCTATTTCGGTCATTTCCTTCTGACTGAATTGTTGTTGGATGTATTGAAGAGGAGCGCACCATCTAGGATTGTCATTCTCTCCTCTGTTGTTCACGCAGGAAACAAAAATAATCGCCCCAATGTGCATTTGGAGGACTTGAACTATAAAATACGAAGCTACAACAACTTTGCCGCTTATGCAGAGGCTAAAGTCGCCGTCGTTTTATATGCCAAAGAACTTGCAGAAAGATTGGAAGGGACAGGTGTCTCAGCCTTCTCGGTCCATCCGGGCTGGGCAAGATCAAATTTTGGTTCAGGTGGTAGTTTCCTAATGAGAACAGCGATGACAGTCATGAGACCGTTTACAAGATTTATGTCTGACAGCAACGAAGAATCAGCCCAAACATCACTGCATTGTTTACTCTCTGATGATGCACCAAAACATTCAGGAGCGTACTTCAGCCAGAGCAGTGTACTGTATCGAGACAGTGAATGTCGTGATGGCGGATGGCCCCTGACATCTCCAAATCCAAATGCGCGAAATATGGATACTGCCCGAAAATTAGTGGATTTGAGCTACGACTTAGTTGGATTAAAGAAAGCGCAACAAGAAGTGTAACAATACCCAAAAATCTGGGGAGTTTGTTATAGCAATCGACAAAGCAATGGAAGGATTGCCTGTGAAAAAGTATGTATTAGAAATGGGTTGGCAAGCAAAAGCGAAAGACATGGAAATTTCGCTCCAGGATGTTCTGCGCCATGCGCAACTACCACCAGACTTATTGACACGTACCCCTCCTACTGTAACCGCTGATGAGTATTTTCGGTTATGGAGAGGTATTGAGCATGTGTTGCAGGACATCCCAGCCTTTCCTTTGCATCTAGGGAAATCCATTTCACCAGAAACCTTTAGCCCAACTCTATTTGCCTGTCTTTGTAGCCGAAACCTTGACAACGCACTCAAGAGGATAGCTAAGTACAAACCGCTAGTTGGTCCGTTGCGCCTCAGTTTGGAGCAAGATGATGAGCAAACAACTGTTGCGTTCAGTGGGCTACCAGTGATCGACGAGCTTCCGAGTTCATTAGTTGCGGGTGAGTTAGTGTTTTGGGTACAGATGGCTCGTATAGCAACTCGTGAGCGGATTGTTCCTCAAGCGGTACACGTAACTTCAACGCTACTTGAGAAGGAGCAGTATGAAGAATATTTTGGCACTCGTATCATCAAAGGCAAAGTTAACGCCCTCACCTTTTCAGCAGTCGATATGCAAAAACCCTTCTTGACCGCCAATGCACAAATGTTGGCGATTTTTGAGCCAGTGCTAGACAAGCGGTTACAAGACCTCACATCAGAGGCAAGTTTCCGTGATCGTGTGCGTGCGTGTCTAATTGAAATCCTAGCCAGTGGCGATTACTCGATGAACGATGTTGCATCACGACTCGGTGTGAGCGCGAGAACACTCCAGCGTCGCTTGAATCAGGAAGATACAAACTTTCAAACGGAGCTGGATAATCTACGTGAGGAACTCGCACGTCATTACCTTTCCAATTCAGATTATACCAACAATCAGATTGCATTTCTGCTAGGCTACGAAGAACCAACCTCATTTTTCCGTGCCTTCAGGACATGGACGGGGCAAACACCTGAATATGTCCGTTCTAGTCCCCATTGATTTCGTAACTACTTAAACATCAGATGCTATAATTAAGACGAATAGAGCGTGTAGTCGTAACAGTTTATTTGTCCATCTTTTCAGCTTGAGGAGGCACATTGTGGAAGCAAGCACAGATATTGGAGTCATTGGTCTCGCGGTGATGGGACAGAACTTAATTTTGAATATGAACGATCATGGCTTTACGGTAGCTGTTTACAATCGAACCACATCCAAAGTCGATGACTTTATCGAAGGCGAAGCAAAAGACACCAACATTATTGGCACACATTCCATCGAAGCACTCATCGCTAGCCTCAAACGTCCTCGGCGTGTCATGTTGATGATTAAAGCAGGTTCGGCAGTCGATGCGACGATTGAACAATTGATTCCTCACCTCGAAGCCGGTGACATCATCATTGATGGTGGTAATTCCCACTATGACGACTCGATTCGTCGGACAGCCTATCTCGAAGAGAAGGGATTGCTTTTCGTCGGAGCAGGTGTTTCGGGCGGTGAAGAAGGGGCGCGACATGGTCCCTCTATTATGCCGGGGGGTTCTCCAGACGCATGGCAATATGTTAAAGAGATTTTGCAATCCATTGCCGCAAAGGTCGATGATGATGTCCCATGTTGCGATTGGGTTGGGGAAAACGGAGCCGGACACTTCGTCAAAATGGTGCATAACGGGATTGAATATGGGGATATGCAATTGATTTGCGAAGTCTACCATCTCATGAAATCGGGTTTGGGCATGAGCAATGCCGAGATGAGCGAGATTTTTGGGCAGTGGAACACAGGGAACCCCGATTCCTACCTGATTGAAATCACACGCGACATCCTCGCTTATCAAGATGAAAACGGCGACTATGTGGTTGATTTGATTCTCGATACGGCGGGTCAAAAAGGCACGGGAAAATGGACAGCCGTCACCGCACTGGAAGAAGGCACACCGCTAACCCTAATCGGGGAAGCCGTATTTTCTCGATTTTTGTCAGCATTGAAAGAAGAACGTGTCACCGCATCGAAGGTGTTGCAAGGACCGGATTCAACATTTGATGGCAATCGCACCGAATTCATCAATGACCTAGAAAGCGCGCTCTATGCCGCCAAGATGATCTCCTACACACAGGGCTATATGCTCATGCGCGCCGCGGCTAGCGAATATGACTGGCATCTGAATTACGGCGGTGTCGCCTTGATGTGGCGTGAAGGCTGTATTATTCGTTCTCAATTTTTGGGCAAAATCAAAACAGCCTTTGACAACAACCCCGATTTGACCAACTTACTCCTTGACGATTACTTTAAGGAACAGATGCATCTGGCTCAGACAGCCCTCCGCAATGTGGTCGCTGTTGCCACTCGCTTGGGCATTCCGATACCAGCCTTATCCAGCGCACTCGCATTCTACGATGGCTACCGTCATGGCAGACTACCCGCCAATTTGCTCCAAGCACAACGCGATTATTTCGGCGCACACACCTATGAACGGGTCGATAAACCGCGTGGTGAGTTTTTCCATACCAATTGGACAGGCACGGGCGGGAGCGTCACCTCCGGTTCTTATGAGGCTTAGAGACAGACGTGAATCCACAGGTTCATGCACAGATTTCGGTCAAGCGGTGCGGGGGTGTGATTGACGATTATTACCCTATCCACTTCTTTATGGATAGCACCAAAGAGTTGTGTAGCGACAATCGACATCGCATTTTGCATACGCTCTGGGGCATTCGGCGTGTGGTGATTCCCATCTTCGGACACACCATCACGAACAGCGATGGCAAGCAGGTCAACATCAAAGACTTGTGCGAATACGATCACATCCTGCCCGATTACAACATGCGCTTTATCCCCACCCTGACCGACTTTGTGGATGCCATCGACACGACCCCCTTGGGTGATTGGCAAGACCAAATCTCAGCCATTCACACGCAATATCAACACTTGCCTGCCGTGCGTGAACTGCTCTTTTCGCCACTGTCCATCACAGGCAAGTTGGAGTCCTTGCTCTTGACGCACAATAGCTGGTTTCTGAACGCCATCTTGCCTCGTATTATGGATGTCCCACCCCGCTTGGAGTCCGTGTCGATTAGCCCAGCGACCTTCTTCAACGCGATGAGCTTCAAGCTGTGGATGGCGAATGGCTCCGGCTTGCCCCCCAGCGCACAGAAATTGCAACAGGTTGAAGAATAGGGATCAATATGTCCAAAATCTATGTTATCCGCAAATTAGCCTACCAATACGATGATACGTTTTTCCAATTGGACAGAACCGCGGAGATTACTGGACTTTATCATGACAAGAAAGAAGCCCTGCGCGCGTATGAAAAGCTCGAAATAGCGAGTATGCGGAGGCAGGATTTATCACAATTAGGAAGTTTCAAAATTGTCCCACGCAATATGGCGGAATCAACCGATATTAAAACGATGAGCCGATATGATAGGCGTTATCGAAAACAGTACGATAGAGATTATGCGAACCGACTGCGAAAATTGTCGGAGTATCTCAATTCAGTCGTGCGAACACCGCTATACAAAAAAGATGCCTATGGCTTTTATCAAGCGCAACCACATACCTATCTGCCTGATAACTTCCCTGATAAGCGAGTGCTGAAGGTCTTGGAGATTCTGGGCATCCAGTTTCATGAGTTAAACGTCTTCGAGGATGAAGCACCCGTTTTTTATACCATTTGGATACCCTATTTGGAGAAATATGTAACCACAGAATTACGAGAAAATAGGACTTACCAGCACATAAGACTTTTCCTCAATACCTATGATGAAGCTCTTTGGGAATTGGAAGAGCATGCTTGGTATCTTGAAGAGCTTGAATTGGAATATGATCTGGAAAATCTAAGCGACCAACCCGCGTTGCTCGAATCTTTCCTACAAGGTTGCACATCTTTCATTATCGAAGAGGAGGTCATTTTTAGTGTGAGTATCGACGCGAAAAAAGAAGACCTTGTGGGGATTAATGCCTTTCTCAAGGAACCGCTCTTTGAAATCCGTACCATCTCACTGGAAGAGGCGATACAAATTAAACCTGAGCCATATGAACATTCGCTATGAGTGGGAGATAAAACAAAGTGCGTCAAAATTGGTTCTATGTAAGGGCGTACAGCTGTTGCGGTAGATACAGCAATTCTACGCCCTTACACAAGTCTAAGTCAATTTACCGTGATGCGCCGAATCCTGAGAGGTCGCTGTCTTCATTGTAGCTCGTGCCGTCGGGCAATGTTGCGCCGAGTAGCTTGGCTCCACGCAGGTTCGCCCCACCCAGATTGGCATAGTGCAAGTTGGTGTTTTGCAGGTTGGCGTTCTCCAAATTGGCACTCGCCAGATTCGCCCCACTCAAGTTTGCGCCTTCTAGGCTAGCATCTTGCAGGTTGGCATTGATGAGATTCACACCACCCATATCCGCTTCCCGCAGGTTCGCACCGATGAAGCGAGCATCAATCAAGATAGAGCCAGCGAACGATGCACCTGCCAGATTGCGATGACTGAAATCAGCCCCTTGTAGATTCTGTCCAGCTAGGTTGTCGAGTTCGTCTTCAATTTCGATATCGAATTCTTCTTCCTCGGCTTGTTCCGGTTGGCGTTTGCGCTTTTCGATAATCGCCCCGAATGGTCGCAAATCATCGGGCGATTCGAGCTTGCGTCCGTTGGGAAGGCGGACTCGGTTCAGGTTCGCATCCGTGAATTTCGCCCCTTCGATATGTGCGCCTCGCAGATTGACGGAGTCCAGATTCGCCCCTGATAAATCGGCATTTTGCAGATGTGCGCCTTGTAGTGTCGCTTCGGTCAAGT
>JANQRM010000345.1 GCA_028284565.1 Anaerolineae bacterium
GAACTGGTAAGCTTTGCCGATGCCCTCAAAGCGACAGATATTATGCTGGTTCATGGTGATCCCGGTGCGCGCCATAGCCTCGCGACAGCATTGCGTCAACGTGGTAAATCGGTGACAACACCGAAAATTGGGCAGACCAAAGTACTCAACTATAAGTCGAGACCCTGGGGCGTGGGTGGCGTACAATCTGGCAAAGAGCAAGGTAGCGTAGATTTGTTCAAGCTATGGGATTCGCTCAAAGGACGTGCCAACGACTTTTTCAGTGTGCGTGAATTGGCTCAGGTCTGGTGGGGATCGGCTGAGCGAACTGAAGAGTTGCAATCTGCTCTAGAGACGGATACCAACATTTACTTCTCTGCTGATTGGCGTAATAGCAAAAATTATAAAGTCAAATCGGAAGAACAGGTCAAACGCACCCAACGGTCTCGTGCCATCATGTTGGCGAACCCCGACATCATTGGCAAACTGATCGTCATGCGCAATAGTAACGGACAACCACGGGTGGCTGTTGTAACAGGCGCAGACATTGACTCGTTTCAAGCGATGGTTCATAACCAGCGTGGCACCAATCATCCGGCAGATTCACTGTTGTGGGTGATTGGCAGTTTCGAAAAACTAGATGATGAAAAATCATTGCGCGGTAATCTGACTGAGTTAACACAGGAAATTCGGAAATACAAAGACATCATTCTGCCATTCAGCAAGCGACTAAAACTTGCTGAAGAGGCGAAACCTGTACTGCCGGAGTTATTGATACCCGAAAATTTACCTGAAGAACTCGATTTACAGATTGTGTTGGCGACGGTTGTCATGGCACTCGCTGAAGATGGTGCGACGCTTGAACGTGAAGGCTTGTTGCCACAACGTGCGCGCGAACATGGGCCATTGGAGCAAAATGAAGCTCGTGACCTTGCGATAGACATCATCCCTGACAAAGCCTACTTACGCAAAGTCGGAATGGATATTCACCGCAAACGCCTCATCCTGACATTCGATTTCCCCGATACGATTGAACGCCGTTTTGGTGACCAGATCGAACAAATCATCGAACAATCTGGATGGGATGTACACATCAAGCCGACCGTGAATCAGCAAGCATTAGGTATCGTCGCCGAAGAAATCATGCCATCCGGTACGACTGTCCGCAAAGGACCGTCCTATCACATGGACAAACGTCAGGTGCATTATGAATTGTTAGATATATCAGACGAAGATGCGACGGAACTGCACAGAAAATTCCGTGACCTGACTGGACATGATCTGATTATCGTCAATAAATCGAATGATACGGTGTCTAGTGATGAGGTGGCTGTCGCTGAGGTGTCTGACGGTGAAAAGATGGAAATCAACGCCGCCTATGGGTTGATACGTTCCCGATTAGATTCGAAGGGACTGAGTAAAACCAGCCTCAAGCAGGGGCAAATTGTCTTATCGTTCATCTCGCCACAAGTTGGTGAACGCTATATGGATGAGATACGGCAACTGTCACAAGAAACGGGCTATGGAATCCGTATCCACCCGCATCCCAATCAGCACCAGATCATGCTCATTGCCAATAAACTCCTACGAGAAAAGGGCTGGTCAATCACCAAAGGACCCGGCATCCACACAGATCGCGCTGAGTTGTCGATCAAATTGGCTAGCGAAGTCGATGAAAACGAATTGGATGCACTCAACGAAAAGCTTATCGAAGAATCGGGCTTCAAATTAGTGGTGGACTAGCCCCGATTTTTATTTTGAGAATAGAAAATACTTAGTGATGTAGGGGCAATGCTATGTCATCGCCCGCGCAAACAAATCTAATCATTAAAGTAACCATAAACATAGCGATACATCTCAATTGCGCTACGTGGACGTTGCGCCTCATCCAGACGGCTTGATAACGTACTATCACTTAATGCGCGTGGGTCGCCCTCATCACCAAGATGTATGATAAGCTCTACCAGAATTTGCAAATTTTTGCTGATCTCCTGGCTAAGTGCTTTCCGCTCGTCTTCGGGTATTAGCTTCAACTGGCTGTCGATCTCGTCTTTGATCTCGCCATCGGTGTACTGAATTGGCTTATCGAGTG